>JABDFU010000011.1 GCA_013286385.1 Bacteroidota bacterium | reverse complement strand
GTATTGTCTCTTTTTTAATTTCTTAGGGACAAAGCTTTCTTTGATTATCGTTTCTTCTTTTTTGCTGAGCGGGGAAGTCGAATGGTTTTTGATGTATTTAAACAGTGACTCGTGCATCTGCCAAATTTAGTGATTAATTCATCGGAACTTCCATCAGCAGGATTTCAGCATCCTGAGAATTGGCTTTGATGGATATTTTATCTGTATTCCAGGTTCCCAGGCCGTCTCTTTCATTCAAAACTGTGTTGTCAATGGTGTCGTCATCCGGGTTTGGAGAAAGAATTTGCTGAAGTCTATTGTGGCGGTCAATTGGTTTGAGAACAATCTGGTCATACCGGGGTTTTGCATTTTCCTTGTTCGGGAAAACCCAAATCTGTAAAAATTTAACCCATTTGTCTTTGTTCTTGTTGTATTCACTGGCTTGCAGACTTGTGGAGGACTGTATTTGCCATATTGATTCGTATTGGAGTTTCAAAAGTAAATCAATCCCTTAGAAACTCCAACTTTTGAAATTGCAAAGAACTTTCGTGCTGTGGTTGTTTGTAATTTTATTGTTAGATTTGAATCCTGTCGTCTGTTTACCGAACGTATCAGGATGGTTGTTTAATCATTTATGAGCCATATACTCACCCATACTGCTGAATATTCATTGCTCTCAGAAGGCCTCATTCTCTGCAGGATACTTGAAAAAGTTACTATCCAACCAGCTGATATTAAGGAAAACCTTGAAGCAACACTTAAACTGGCTGCCGGAAAACCATACGTCGCTTTGGTAGATGGAAGAAGTGAGTGTAATGTAACCAGAGAGGCCAGGGAACTTGCTTCAAGACCGGAATCTTACGAATTGCAATTGGCTTCGGCTATTGTAGTTACGTCTGTTAGTAATCGTCTTATGGGCAACTTCATCATCCGATTCCATAAACCTCCTGTACCAACAAAACTCTTTAGTGATCCGGATTCGGCCCTGACCTGGCTTAAAACCTATCTGAAGCAAAATGAAATTTCTGTTTCAATCAAATGACCAAACTTTTTTAAAGAATTTGAAATTATCTACTAAACCGGACAACGAAGATGCAGTATAAACTTGAACAGCCCATTCTCGCGAAAATTGGCCTTGAAAAATACCAGTGTACTATCGAGTGGCGCAATGGAAGAATTATTGCCGACGAATCTGTAGCAACCGGGGGACGAGACACCGGACCCAATCCGGGCGATCTTCTTCTTTCTTCTCTCGCATCGTGTACGTTGATTACGCTGCGTATGTATATTGACCATAAGGGATGGACTATCCCTGAAATTGCAGTCAAAGTAAATCTGTACCAGGAAACAAAAGATGAAAACCTGATTACTTTTATTGATCGGGATATTGTTTTTCCTGACTTGGTTGATCCGGTTCAGATGCAGCGATTGATTGAGGTTGCTCAACGTTGCCCCATCTCAAAGATTTTGGAAAACAAAGTTCAGATACAAACAACAATCAATACTACCAATGGAAAAGGAAGTTAAGTACCCCAACGATGAAATTACAGTTGTGTGGAGGCCTCCGCTATGCCAGCATAGCGGAATCTGTATTAATGGGCTTCCGGAAGTGTTTGATGTTCAAAGGAAGAAATGGATAAACCTCAATGGCGCTTCTTCTGAGGAGATAATTGATCAGGTTAAAAAATGTCCTTCAGGAGCCCTGTCATTTTTATATAACAATGTTTAACTATACTGAATCATGTCTTATTGTAGTGCAATAGAATATATGCCGGATGATAGAAAGGCTTTGCATAAAGCGTATCACGACAAACAATATGGGTTTCCTATATACGATGATAATGAACTTTTTTGTCGTCTGATTCTTGAAATCAATCAGGCAGGTTTGAGTTGGGAAACGATCTTAAAGAAAGAAAAATCGTTCAGAAAGGCGTACCATAATTTCAATATTAAAAAAGTAGCTGGTTACACTGAAACAGATAGAAAGAGACTTCTGGCGGATCCCGGCATTATCCGAAACCGCTTGAAAGTTAATGCTGCAATTGAAAATGCCAAAGCATTACTGCTGCTTCAAAAAGAATTTGGTTCATTTCAAAAGTGGTTGGAAAATCATCATCCAAAAACCAAAGAAGAATGGGTAAAAATTTTCAAAAAGACTTTTAAGTTTACCGGCGGTGAAATAGTGAATGAGTTTTTAATGAGCATTGGATACCTGCAGGGAGCGCATTCGCCGGACTGTAAAATATACCGTACTATATTGAAAACAAAACCTATGTGGAGGAAGACTGCTTGATGACATCCCAATTTTAATGATTCCCTGTTTGGAAAAATTTCCCCATTTCCCACCACTGATCAGTTGGGTGTTTTTTCCCAATTAACAGGGGCTCGCCAATCCTGGGGGTGGTAATTTTTACATTCAATTCCTCCGCTTTTTTTACTACTCTTTTTATGGGCTCATCCCAGGGGTGAAGAGAAAGAGAGAATTTTCCCCAATGAACGGGGAGTAGTATTTTGGCCCGTAGGTCAAGGCTGGCCTGGACCGTTTCTTCCGGCATCATGTGTATGTTTTTCCAAGCTTCGTTGTATTGTCCGGATTCAAGAATGGCAAGATCGAATGGACCCTGTTTTTCTCCTATGTTCTGAAAATGGGTATCATAGCCACTGTCCGCACCAATGTATATCGCAACTTCCTTCGTTTTCAGGATAAAGGAGGACCATAGGGTCTTTGCCCGTTTGAATCCTCTGCCTGAAAAGTGTCTGGCTGGTGCAGCAGTCAACCTGATGCCTTCAACCTCGGTACTTTGATACCAGTCAAGTTCGGTGACCTTATTCATGTCAATACCCCAATATTCAAGGTGCGACCCCACCCCTAAGGATGTGATGATATGTTTGGTTTTGTTTTGCAGCTTTCGTATTGTTGTGTAATCGCAGTGGTCGTAATGATCGTGAGAAATGAGAAGGATGTCAATTGGAGGCATATCACCGACACTGTAAACATTGCTCCCGTCAAAATTTTTAGCAGATTTAAGCTTGAACGGGGAGGCGTATCCGCTAAATACCGGATCAATCAGGATGTGTTTCCCGTTAATTTTTAGCAGATATGAAGAATGGCCGAACCAAACAAGTACCGGAAATTTATCGGGAAGATTTTTAAGGTCTGTTTTAACGGATGGCAATGGAAAAGGGGGTATTACTGTTTTTGGTTTAGTAAGGAATTTCTTAAGGATTCTGAATAAATCTCCCTTGTTATTCATCACTTCAGTTCTACTGAGGTTTTGGAAAATATCATTTTTGTAGTTTGGGGATAACCGAATTTTCTTTAATCGTTCTCCCCATGGATTTTTGCCGATTGATTTTAATAGTCCCATTTGTTTATCATGTGATATATTAGTAGACGAAGATATGCTTGAAATATTTCATTTTACATTGATGAAAGGTCTGACTGCCTATTGAAATTCATTAATTTTGACTTTCGGTTCCCAAAGTCAGATAATTTCAATTTATACCTTATTGAAGTATGAAAAAAAATGTGAAAATGGCCGGCCTTGGGGCTGATTTGACAGTGAACCGTTTGGGATACGGAGGGAAGAGAATGTGAAAGCTGCATCCATAGAGCTAACCGAAGCTGATGTAACAGCGCCCGACAGTTAAAAAAATCAAAGCGATGGAATTATTCAGGGCTTTTAGAAGCAGAAATTATACGTTTTATTTTTTTGGCCGGGCGGTGTCTCAATTCGGCACTTGGATGCAACGCACGGCAGTGGTTTGGGTGGTATACTCGTTTACACATTCTCCTTATTTGACCGGTGTCACCATTTTTGCGGAGACCTTTCCGTCGTTTCTGTTCTCAATACCGGGCGGTGTAATGGCTGACCGGTATAACCGTTATAAAATTATCAAGGTCACCCAGGTTCTTTCTATGATACAAGCTGTGTTACTGGCGCTCTTGCTATTAACGGGGCATATGATTATATGGGCTATACTTTTGCTAAGTGTTATTTTGGGTATTATTAATGCGTTTGACGTATCTGCCAGGCAGGCTTTTGTGCATGAAGTTGTTGCCGACCCGGCCGATTTGCCCAACGCCCTGTCACTAACCACTGCAACTGCAGGCCTTGCGCAATTACTGGGGCCTGCTATAGCCGGTTTGGTGTTAAATGCATTTGGTGCACCGGTATGTTTTCTGCTTAATGCGGCAAGCTTCGCCGGCGTATTTATTTCGGTAGTGTTAATGAAGCTGCCCAATAAGGCAGCGCGCAGAACGGATAAAAATGTGCTGGCAGAATTTGCGGAAGGATTCGATTATCTTATAAAAACGCCTGACTTATTTATGCTGATACTTATGCTGGCTATTGTAAGTCTGCTTGTACAACCTTTTAATACGGTATTGCCCGTTTTTGCCAGTGTAATATTTAAAGGCGACGCATCCACTTTTGGTTATATTACCAGTTTTATTGGTATTGGGGCGGTACTAAGCACCATTTACCTGGCTTCGCGCAAGCCTGAGGCACCATTAAAAATAATTCTTTTGATAAGTACTATTTTGCTTGGCACAGGACTTATTTGCTTTTCGCAGATTAACTATTTTCCTGTAGCTATGTTTTTTGCAGTACTGACAGGTTTTGGTTCAATGGCCGCATTTGCGGTTTGTAATATTATTGTTCAGTCCGAATCCGCTCCCCAAATGCGTGGACGTATTATTGGTATTTTGCTGATGGCGATTTTTGGTATGACTCCGCTGGGCAGTCTGGCGGTAGGTGCTGTATCGCAATATATAGGTGCGCCTGCAACAGTTTTGTGCCAGGGTATTATTTGCCTGATAATTGCCATGTGCTTTGCAAAGTTCTTAACCAAGCCTTCGCCAAAAGCAAATTTGAATGATGCTTTGGTAAAAGAAACCAATGAATTAATTGAAGAGAATTACGAATAGCAGCAGTCATAATGACTTCGACCGGAAATGCCTGAATAAAAGTAAGGACAGCCCTAAAGAATGGATTTTTGTAAAAAGCCGATGTGGCGAAGGACTTGATGAAAAGAGGGAGTGGTTCTCATATCCTTATTCCTATCATCAATACATCATCCGTCTGATCCATTTTTCCTTTCCATTTCTCGTAAATTTCATTCAGAAGAATTCTTTGTTCCCTCATTCCTTTTTCATGAATTGACAAGAGTGCCTCTTTGAGCTTTTTGGTCATCATTTTCTTGTTGGTGTCCTCGCCAAACTGGTCGGCGTAACCATCGCTGAAGATATAGAACGTATCTCCTTTACTTAATTCAAAAGAATGTTTGGAAAAATTCTGAGAGTCTTCGGTATACCCTCCAACTGCCATCTTGGTTGCTTTTGTTTCCATTATTTCCGGCTTTTTGTTACCCCATATAATCCAGAGCGGACGGTTTGCCGCAGCATATTCCAGAACTACACCTGTTTGTGTGTAGGAAAGTCTGCATAAAGCGATGTCCATACCATCTTTTGTTGAACCTTCTTTGTCTGATTGTCTTAGTGCCTTTTTCAGGTTTTTATTTACAATGCTGAGCATTTCTGAAACATCCCTGGTTAATTTCAGGGCCTCATTCAGTTTGTCGGTTCCGATCATACTCATAAAACCTCCGGGTACACCATGTCCGGTACAATCTGCAGCAGCGATATAAATATCAGAATTGTACTGACCGAGCCAATAGAAATCTCCACTCACTATATCTTTGGGCTTAAAAAGAACAAAAAATGCCGGTAAAAATGCATTCATTTCTTCCAGAGGAGGCAGGATGGCTGACTGAATCCGTTTTGCATAATTGATACTGTCGGTGATCTCTGTGTTTTTTATTTCGATCAGTGCCTTTTGCCTGACAACTTCTGCCGTTCTGTCCAATACCACCTGTTCGAGTTTTTCTTTGTCTTTTATGAGTGTTTTCGTTCTCCACCTTACAAAGCCGAATACAAACAGAGAGATCGCCAATGCACTTACCGAATAGAACCACCAGGTTTTGTAAAAGGGGGGGATAATAGTAAAGCTGTAACTGATTGTTTTTTCACTGGAAAGTCCATCATTGTTTATAGCCTGAACCTTAAACGTATAATGCCCCGGAGAAATATTCGGGTAAACAGCTTCTGTGCCGCTCTTTGGCGGAGACCAACTCCTATCGAGCCCTTCCAGCATATAAGTATAATTCACTTCCCCAGTCGTGAGTGCCTGGAAAACAAACGTAAGATTATTGTTTTTATAAGAAAGGTTCAAATCCAACGGAAGTCCTGTGGCAGGGTCTGTTTTTTCCCAGTCTGCACCTTTCATGGTGCCTATACTCTTCATGGTGCCTGTTTCCTTCAGGGTATATTTTCCCCAATCCACATTTTCATAAAAAAGTTTAATCCCCGTAAGTTCCATTTTAGGGGCAACGTCTGAGGGGAAATCCATTTCAGGGTTGTACTGAAGCAGGCCATCAATTGTTCCAATCCAGATTTTGTTTTTATCATCCCGGTATAAACCGTAGGGATTTATTTCAGCTATGCTGTAGCCCTTTTGCTCAGAATATTTCTTTATAGCCTTTAGCTTTACCGGATTGCGACCGATCAGCAGTTTGTCCAGTCCTTTATCTGTACCAACCCAAATGCCGCCTATTCCGTCGGCAAGCAAGGCCGTAATGTTATTGGAGCTTAATCCATCCTTTTTCGAAATCAATGTAAACCTGGCAGAATCGGATGCGGCTTTCGGATCGAAACAAACCAGACCTGCTTCATCCGTACCAAATAGCATAATTCCGTTGCTTTCGAGGATGGGAATAACCGAATTACCCGGCAAGCCATTCTTTGCATTGTACGTTGTAAATAAATTATCTTTAAACAGGGTCACTCCGCCTTGCAAGCTTGCTATCCATACAGCACCGGATTTATCAAGGTATAAGCCCGTAACGTTATTGCCGGGCAATTCTTTACCTCCCATGTAATGTGTGAAAGATCGGTCCCCGTTCAAAACAAAAACACCCCAGCCAAAACAGGAAAACCAGATGCGTTTGTTTTGATCTTCAAGGATTCTGGTAATGGTGGAAATCGTTATTCCATCCAGTTTTGTGATAACCCTGTCCTTTCTGTAGGTTCCATCCTGATAGCGTAAAACGATGAGTCCATTATCCTGCGTGCCGATCCATATGAGACCTTTACTATCAATGAACATTGTAATTACGTTGCAGTTGATTAGCTCCGGCACATTTCTAAAAGGAGTCATTCGTTGTCCGTTGTAACAATTCAGGCCTTCTCCGGTTGCAATAAAATAGTTTCCATGCCGATCCTGTATAATCGAATTCACACCATTGTTAATAAGCCCTTCACCTTCTGCAAAACTCACAAAAGCTTCCCCCTTAAAAATGCTTGCCCCGCCATTAAAAGTTCCAGCCCAGATGGTGCCTTCATAATCTTGGCATACGGACATCACTTTATCTACATTCAATCCGTTTCTTTTTGTGAAAATCTGCTGCCCTCTCGCTGAATATTCAAGTAAACCGTGCTCCAGAGCCATCCAAATATTTCCTCTTTTATCTTCAATAATCTGGTATGGCCTGTCGTTTTTTACCTCTTCCTTCAATTCAAATTTTGAAAATGTTTTCCCATCATAAACACGTATTCCTTCCATTTGCATTCCGATCCACAACTGTCCTTTACTATCAAGCATCAGGTTGTCAATTTTACTTTGACTGATCTGATTTTTCTCTGAAAACAGTTTGAATTTTTTTCCGTCAAAACGGTAAAGTCCCCTGGATGTGCCTATCCAATAGTATCCTTCTTTATTTTCCAGCATGCAATAAACATTACCCTCCGGCAGACCGTCTCTTGCATTGAACGACCTGAAACAGGCGCTGTCCTTTTTTGATAAAGCCGGATTGTAGCTAATAAGCCCTCCGTTGGTGGAAAACCACAAAAGCCCTTCTTTGTCACAATAAATAGAATTAACTTCTTTGTTTACAAGGCCGCTTTGGTTATCGTAATTCGTAAAATGAGCCCCGTCAAATTTTGAAACTCCTTCCAGGGTGGAAAACCATATGTTGCCATGTGTATCTTCACAGATAGAGCCTACATCATTTGAGATAAGTCCGTCTGCCTTTGTGAAATTTCTGAAATTCTTTCCGTCAAACCGGCTCACACCGCTTTGCTGTGCTGCAAACCAGAGGTAGCCCCTTTTGTCCTGCATTACATAGTTGATGGAGGATCCGGCCAGACCGGACAAAGGGGTATAGGATTTAAAGAAATAATGCTGCGCATATGTGCAGCAAAAAACAAACAAGGAAAAACATGAGACCAGTATCCTGCGCATTCAGGTTGAAAAGCTGAAAATTGTGGCAGGGACAAATGTAAGATAAATCTATTGCACTACTAGTTTTTTAACCACTTTGAGGAATTCGGTGGTTATCGACAAGGAATAAACACCAGGCGGAAAGTCGTTTATATCAATTTGCGCTGTGTTTTTTATAGGACCGCCTGGAGAACAATATATGTTTTTCATTAAAATCACATTTCCAATCATATCAAAAATACTGATCTGGTAGCTTTTGTATCCTGAAGGAAACTCAAGGTTCACTTGCTTGTTTGCCGGGTTGGGGTACATCTTTACTGCACTTGCAAATACCTGAGCAGCTATTCCGGTTTCAATTGCGGATGCCGCACCTTTTATATTTGATTTGGTAGTACTGTATGCCGCTTTTATTTTACCGGTTGAAGGTGTACAGGAAATACTCCAGGTTGTACCTACATACCATCTGGCATTTGGGTAAGAGAGGTAACTGGGATCTGAAAGGGTTGTTTGAGAGCCTGCAACACTTCCTATAGGATTGAATCCTGAATAATCATCATCCCGGTACAAAACATAGGATGACAGGGCAGGTATAGGTACCGGTTGTCCTTCTATCCCGTATTGATTCCATGTAAATGTGCCGGCATTCTGATTCATAAAGACGGTATTGTGGAACGGACTCAGGTTGCTGTAATTCCCGCAGGTGTCTCTTACCTGTATTTTATAACGGTAAGCTCCTACATTCGGGTCACCGGTATTCGGAAAATATTTCGTACGGACAGTATCTACAAACTGGCTTAATGCAGAATACGGCTGTGCACCTATCTGCTGATAATTGCCTGTTGTTATTTCTCTGTATATAATAAAACTGTCGATACTGAGTGTTGCGGGGGGCTGCCAAATGAGGACATTGTATTTTGAACTGTCATCTACCGTAACCATACACAGGTCTATCTGTGTCAGGGAAGCATTCATTGTATCAATAGCGGACGCCGAACTGCAACCGGCACCATTGGTAACGGTCACCTGGTAAATGCCCGAAGTAGTGACTACAATAGATTCAGTAGTAGCACCGGTACTCCAGGAATAAGTTCCACCGGCAATGGAAGATGATGTTAATGTCACCGCTCCTCCCTGGCAGGGAACAATGGTTCCTGAAGAAGAAATAACAGGCCGATTTGGACTGGTTGCAAAGGAGACCTGTACGGCAGAAGAAGAAACCGGGCAATTATTTTTTACCATGGTAACATTGTAAAATCCGCTTTGAGTAACGGCGATCAGGCTGTCGCTTTCCCCACTGATTCCTACACCTCCGATGTTCCACTGATAGGTAAAGGAAGCAGTGGCACTTGTTTTTGCGTGCAATAGCACTGTATCCCCCTGGCAAAGGCTTATTGGACCGGAAGGGGATATGTTAACCGTGTTGCCGCATCCTGTTCCGGTAACATTAATGAAAGGATTTTTAGACAAAGTGTCGGAGCATCCGTTAGCAATATCGGTAGCTATGAGTGCAACATTGTAAGTTCCCGCAAAGTTATAAGTGTAGAAAACGGTTGCGTTGTTGTCATTGTCACTGTTTCCATCACCCCAATACCATGTAAAACTGTAATTGCTCAGGTTGGGAGTGTTATTACTGAATGTAACAGGAAGGGGAGAAGCCCCATTCTGAGGATTGGCGGTAAACGCAAGATTGAAATTTGCCGGAGTGGTGCCAACAACAGCACTTGAATAAGCCGAGCACCCATTTAAATCTGTTACCGTAACAGAATAGGAGCCGGAAGGCAATAGTGTAATTGCACTTGTAAGAGAGGAGGTGAAGGAGGTCGTTCCCGTACTCCAAACATACGTGTAGGAGGAGGTTCCGCCGGATACCACTGCTGAGACACTTCCATTAGCTGATCCGCAAACCGAATTCATTGCTGTTAAAGTAACCCCAAGGTTCAAGGGTTGTGTAATCGTAACTGCAGTGGTGCCCGGGCATCCATTCGCGTCTTTTACGGTTACAGTGTAATTGCCTGCTGACATGTTTTCAGCAGTGGACTTGGTTTGCACAGGTGAAGTGTTCCATGAATAGGAATAGGGAGAAGTTCCTCCCCCGGCTATCGCATTTGCTGAACCATTGTCCCCTCCAAAACAGGAAACAGCGGATGTGTTTGTAAAAATTGAAATGGGAGAAGGTTGTGTGATAGTTACCGATTCGGTGACAGAAGATCTGGTTGCGTCTGTTATTGTTACTGTATAAGATCCGTCAGTCAGATTAAAAATTGCTTCTGTGGTTTGAACGGGCAGTGTACTCCATGCGAAGGTATAGGGTGAAGTACCGCCAGAGGCGGATACTACCGCCGCTGCGCCGTCACTTGCTCCGTTGCAGGAAACATTACTGGAACTGGTTGTGACTAAAAGTTTGGTTATACTAACCGAAGTTGTCCCTGCCAGGCCTGAACATCCGTCAACCGTTGCAGTAACTGAATAGGTTCCTGCAGCCGCTGCTGAAACAGCGGGGATATAGGGGTTTTGTAAGGTGGAAGAAAAAGAATTGGGCCCACTCCAGGAATACGTCGCACCGTTAATTGTACCTGCCTGAAAGAACAACGTGTCTCCCTGGTTTACCGGACTGTTACTTTGCGCTGTTGGGGTCCCGGGTACAGCATTTACGGTCACCTGCTGGTTTGCTGAAGCAGTATTACCGCTACCGTCCGTTACCGTCCAGGTAATTATTGTCGTTCCTATCGGAAAAGAGCCGGGGGCGTTATTTTTCACACTGGCCACCGAACAGTTGTCATTTGTCAAAGGCGTTCCCAACGTGACGGAAGATCCATTGCAGGCTGTAATAGTTCCCGGTGCCGAAATGGTCGGAGCTACAGTGTCCTTAACAGAAACGATCTGGGTTGCTGTTGCTGTATTCCCACTGCCATCAGTCACCGTCCAGGTGACCGTGGTATTTCCCAAGGGGAAAGCCGAAGGGGCGTTATTGGTTACACTGGCCACCGAACAATTGTCTGATGTGGTTGCTGTGCCCAAGGTTACACCCGTCGCTGTACAGCCTGTGTTAGTATAAGCAGTTATAGTACCGGGAGGCAGGATAGCCGGATCTACATTATCCGTTACTGTTACCGTCTGCGTTGCTGTTGCTGTATTTCCACTGCCGTCAGTCACCGTCCAGGTGACCGTGGTATTTCCCAAAGGGAAAGCCGAAGGGGCGTTATTGGTTACACTGGCCACCGAACAATTGTCCGATGTGGTTGGCGTACCCAGATTTACACCTGTTGCTGTACATCCAGTGTTGGTATATGTGTTTTTATTTGCGGGTGCTGTTATAACCGGAACCACGGTATCCCTTACTGTCACTGTCTGAGTTGCAGTTGCTGTGTTTCCACTGCCATCAGTTACTTTCCAGGTGACCGTGGTATTTCCCAAAGGGAAAGCCGAAGGGGCGTTATTGGTTACACTGGCCACCGAACAATTATCTGAAGTTGTTGGTGTCCCCAGACTTACACTTGTTGCTGTACAGCCTGTGTTGGTATATGCAGTTATAGTACCGGGCGGCACGATAGTCGGATTTACATTATCCGTTACCGTTACTGTTTGATTAGCAGTTGCTGTATTCCCACTGCCGTCTGTCACTGTCCAGGTGACCTTGGTATTTCCCAAGGGGAAAGCCGAAGGGGCGTTATTGGTTACACTGGCCACCGAACAATTGTCGGCGGTGGTTGCTGTACCGAGGGTTATGCCGGTTGCAGTGCATCCCGTATTGGTTGTTGTATTTACAGTCGGTGGCGCCGTAATTGTAGGTTTAACCGTGTCTATTATTGTAACAGAAAAGGAGCACTCCTGCGTACCGCATACATTTGTGGCAGTAATTGAAACCGTGGTTGCTCCTAAAGAAAAAGGAGATCCGCTGCCTGTCCCGCTTCCATTTCCTGTAGTTGTGCCACTTAAAGTATAGGTGAGTGTTGGAGCCGGTAAACCTAAAACAGTTGGACCGGAATATGTTAAAGGACTTCCGCAGATTGTTTCGGAAGCATAACCTGTCTGATTTCCGATGCAGGTTATATTGGGTGGAGTATTTACTGTTACCGCTTGTGTAGCAAAGGCGGTACAATTGTTAGCATCGGTAACGGTAACCGTAAAGGTAGTTGTGGAAGGCGGATTTACTGAAGGATTTGGACCGTTTTCGGAACCAGGTGACCACTCATAAGTTACCGGCGGTGTTCCGCCGGCAGCAGTACCCGAAAGCGCAGTTCCGTTGTTTTTGCAAAATGAAACCGGGCCACCGCTACTTACTGTCAGTGCGGCAGCGGGCTGCGTAATTGAGACCGATGCAGTTACAGTGCAGCCCGCCTGATCCTCGACAGTCACTGTATAGGAACCTGCCAGAAGAACCGTTCCTGAAGGGTTTGATGCAGAAACGACTGAATTTGCACTGTTTGCCCATGAAAAAGTATAAGGAGGAGTGCCTCCGGCCGGAGTGGCGTTCGCATTTCCATTTGATCCTCCGAAACAGCTGACATTGGCTATAGTGGAAGCAGTAGTTGATAATAAGGTGTAAGAATAGGAGATGGATACCGAACCATTGCCTGTATTTGTTGCACTTGTGGTTGATGGAGCCACACTTGAAAAAGAGCCACCGCCACCACCGCCATAATATGCGCCGGGGTTGCCACCACCACCACCGCCACCATTAAATCCTCCTCCTCCTCCGCCGCCGCCCGAACTTCCACCTCCGCCACCATACCCTCCCACCTCAGCAACAGATCCTCCGCTGCCACCGGCAGCACCGTTTGCCGGGTCCTCTCCTCCGGAAACCGAGCCCCCGCTTATGGATGAAGCAGCCGTACCATTTGAGTTCCATCCGGCACCCCCGCTTCCATTGTATCTATTGCCACTTGGCAGAGCCCCTCCTCCTAGTCCTCCTGTTCCTCCTGCGGCACATTGATTTGCCGCATCCCTGGTTGGAGTTGGTAAATTCCCTGAACTTGACTGGCCATTTCCGCCAGCACTTCCCATAAATCCGCCACCACCTCCGCCACCGGCTATTACCAGTAAAGAATTGCTGGTTGCGTCCCAAACGTATGTTCCTCCACCACCGCCACCACCAGCGCCAACACCTGTTCCGGAAACGCCAGATCCGCCGGTAATAATATTCAGCGTATGACCGCTTGTTACCGGATAGGTTCCGGTAATGGATGCTCCATCACCCCCCGGAAGTCCGTTTGCGCTACCACCTCCCCCACCAACAGCAGTAATGGTAACTGTCGTGACCCCGCAGGGCACTGTCCAAGTCTGAACATTTGCCTGAAAACCAAAGCCGACATTTGTCTGGGAGAAGGAAGAAAAAAAAGTAAAAATAAAAACAGAAAGTAAACCTGCTTTTTTGTGCATTGTTATCGGGTGTAAAGTATAATTATTATGTATCATTACCGACCTGAGTAATTTAGCCGAAAAATAGAATTTATTTCATAAAATGTCAATTAAATTCAATTGAATTATTATTAAAAAAAGTACACTATGGCCGATTCTTTGTATTTGCTCTCCTGTGCGGACAGCCTGGCCAGCAGCATGGCCTGCGCTTTCCTTCGAGAAGTTCTTCAACTAGTCGTCTTATATGGTCTTTTCTTGTTTCCGGTTTCTTGACAATTGTAGTCCAGCATATCCATTCGTTACGTGCGAGTGGGGTGAGGTCGTTCCATTTTTCGAGTACATCCGGATTGGAAACCAAAGCTTTCATTAAATCCTGAGGAACTTCATGTACCGTACCTTCAGCTATTATTTTTTTAGTCATTTTGCAAGCCTGGATTCATCTTATTGGTCTTTATTGTTTGACGAATTCAGCCTGGCCGAAGATAAGGACTTGGCGCAAAATGGGGATGGAATTGATTGATGATGCTGAAAAAATGCAGAATAATTAATGGTAAAAGCAGGTTTATGCTTATAATTACTGTCTGAATCCGGCTTATGAAACCATCTGTTGCAGGTGAATATCAACTACTGTCTTTTAAATCCGGGAAGGAATTTGTAAAATGGCTTGCATCCGAGCATACCATTCAAAATGGTATTTGGATACGGTTTTTCAAGAAATATTCGGGGATTCCATCTATTACATATGCAGAGGCATTGGACGCCGCTCTCTGTTATGGATGGATTGACGGCCAGGTTAAAAAACACGATGAACATTCCTGGCTTCATAAATTCACTCCTCGCAGACCAAAAAGCATATGGTCGAAACGAAACGTTGAACATGCGGAGCGGTTACTTAAATCAAAAAAAATGAGAGCGGCGGGCTTAAAGGCGATAAAAGAAGCTAAAGAGGATGGCCGATGGCATAGGGCCTATGATTCACCCGGGAAAATGCAATTACCGGAAGATTTTCTCAGGTTGGTTTCTGAAAATAAGTCAATGAACACTTTTTTTATGGCCTTAAATAAGGCAAATAAATATGCAATTGCCTGGCGCTTGCAAACAGCCGTAAGGCCTGAAACGAGGGATAAAAGAATGAAGAAAATCATTGAAATGCTGAAGAACAAAGAAAAATTTCATCCGTAAACAGTTGGGTACCATGAACTTTTTTTTAAATAATTTGCGTAGTTAAGTAGCTTCACATATATTTGTAGTCAAATGACTACGTTATGAATTTGAGACGAGACGTATTTCAAGCCATAGCAGACCCAACAAGAAGGGCTATACTCCTCCTGGTGACTTCTCAATCCATGACTGCCGGAACAATCGCCTCCAATTTTTTGACTGCAAGACCGACTGTTTCGAAACATTTGCAAATACTTACCGAATGCGAATTACTGGAACAAACGCAAAACGGAAGAGAAGTTTACTACTCACTCAACGCAACTAAAATGAAAAAAATAGCTGAATTTATTGAACCGTTCCGCAAGCTTTGGGATGACCGATTTAACAAATTGGAAACTATTATGAAGAATTACAAACCAAAAAAATAGAATACTATGGAACAAAAAACAAAAATCAATGCCGAAAACGGCAGAGCTGATTTAACGATTACACGCGAATTCGATTTGCCCGTAGAGTTGCTTTTTAGAGCACATGCTGAGCCACAACTTATTGAGCAATGGATGTCAAATCCTTATGCGACCGCTAAAGCGCTTAAGTTTGAGGGAAAGAAGCACGGTAGTTATCAATTGGAATCAACTGATGCAAATGGTAAGGTTGTTTTCCGCTCTAATGGTGTAATTCATGCGTTTATTACGAATAAAAAAATCATACGCACTTTTGAGTTGGAGAATGCGCCTTTTGGCGTGCAACTTGAGGTATATGAATTTGAAAAACTCACAGACAGTACAAGTAAACTAAGCATGCATGTGATCTATGAATCGATTGCACTAAGAGACCAATTGCTCAAAATGCCTTTTGCTCAAGGAATAAACATGGCGCACAACCAATTGGAAGACCTGCTAAGTAAATTAAAATAAAACAATATGGAAAAGAGAAACAAAATCGTTTATTGGATTTTCACCGGCTTATTTACCTTTGGCATGCTGCAGAGTGGCATTTTTGCGCTGTTAAGGGTCCAAATTTGGGTTGACATGGCAGCTCATTTGGGTTACCCGATCTATTTTTTAAGCATTCTTGGAGTTTGGAAAATTCTTGGGGTAATCGTTGTTTTGCTTCCAGGACTCAAACTTATTAAAGAATGGGCCTATGCAGGATTCTTTTTTGTTATGTCGGGTGCTTTAATTTCACATCTGGTAATGGGCGATGGAGGAAAAGCAATTCTTGGTCCATTGATGCAAGCTGTTTTTATTGTTTTGTCCTGGTATTTCAGACCTTCCAACAGAAAAATAAGTTTGGATAATCAATCATGAAGCAGGACTAATTTGTAAATAGGTTTCTAGTTTTTCAATGTTTTGTTTGAGGCCTTCATCCGCTTTAAATGTTTTTACTACCTGAATAAATTGTTCTTTGGTATCAAAGAGCATGTGCCAGTGAAGTACTGTTTTTTCGTCGTGAGCTTCAAAGTTTATGGTGGCTGTGAAATGTGGTGAGGAAATGTGTTCGTATACAATTTTTTTGTGGAGAACAATTTCTCTGTAAATATTTTTATTCGGAAAATCTTTTCCATCTGGGCCGTGCATGGTTAAATTCCATTCGCCGCCGGGTTTTACATCCATTTCAGAAATTGTATTCGTAAAGCCATTTGGCCCCCACCAGTTCTTAATATGGTTTGGATTTGTCCATACTTTCCAAACCAATTCGATCGGAGCATTGAGAATACGTGAAATTCTTATTTCACGGTCTGTTGTATTGCTTTCTTTTTCTTGCATCGTTTTGTCTTTTACTGTTTATCAATAAATTCCTTTAATGATGTCCCAATTATGTGGGTCCATCCTTCTGCAAAATTTCCCCTGATAAAATCCTGATTGCTGGCAGGGAATGTCTCCAGGCCCGAATGAGTCAATCTTAAACGGGTTTTAGTTCCTTCCTCGAAGAGTTCAAACGTGACCAGTGAGCTTCCCGCATAACCATTGTACTTCCAGCTGTAACTCAGTTTTTTTTCCGGAATGGCTTCGATGATTTTACAGAGATGTAAGTAGGATCTTGATGGATCTTTGCCGCCCCTGAACTGAAACTCGAAACCTGCTTCAGGAGTAAATTCAGTTAAATCGAAATACCATTTTTTCATCTCGTTCTTGTCGGAAATAGCTTTCCAGACTCTTGCTACAGGAGCATTCAGAGTTCGTTCAAAAACGAATGGTTCTATGTAAATCAGAAGTTTATCCATCATTTGATTCCAGCCTATCTCCGCACCGGCAATATGTCCTGCTGCTTCTGGTTTAACTTTGGAGAACGTTACCTTAATGTTAAGTTTGGTTTTGTTCCCATCTTTTTCAAATAAGATACTGGTGACCTGTTCAAAAAGAGCATTCCCCTGCGTATCGAGAGCTGCGCCGGCAAAAACAATTCGTTCCGGTTTAACCAGTTCTTTATAACTACCATTCATGGGGTAAATTGTTCCGTCCGGCGCTTTCATGTGTATGAGCAATGCTCCGCCTGGCTTAACATCCATTTTGCAAAGCGGTATTGTAAAGTTATTCGGCCCCCACCATTGGGCCACTTGTTCAGGGTCGGTCCATGCTTTCCATACAAGCTCTATGGGAGCATTTAAAAGCCTTTTTAGTATCAATTCCAGATCTTTTGAATCCTTAGTTTTTTCTTTTTCCTTTGGCATGTTTTTTTGTTTTAATTTGTAATTGATTCAGGTATACTTCCAGGGCATCGAGTTTTGCATCCCAGAATTTTCTGTATTGTTCAACCCAATTTGATACTTCGGTTAGTTTTTCCAGCCTGGCTTCACAAAAGCGTTCGCGACCAGTCTGTTTAATAGCTACCAATCCGCATTCTGTAAGCATTTTAATATGTTTTGATATGGCGGGACGGCTGATATCGAAGTTCTCAGCTACCGCGTTTAAATTTAAGGACTTATGGGTCAGAAGGTTTATTATCTCTCTTCTTGTTGGGTCCGCAATGGCCTGAAATACATCTCTTCTCATCGTGTCGTGTTTTGTTTATTCGTGTAACCAAACGGTTACAAATATATATGTAACAATTCGGTTACGCAAATAAAATATCTCAAAATCAGTGGTTGGAGAACTATTTAAATAATGATAGATTTGCTGCAGCGAATAACTATTTTAAATTATGGAAATGACAATTGAAACCACGAAAATGAATGCTCCCGCCATTTATCCTTCCTTGCTTATTTTTAAACTGAACAATCGTTTATTTCTGAATGCTTTGGAAGGAGTAACGGAAGATCAGTCCAAAAAAAGAATCAGCGAACATTCGAACTCATTAATCTGGATAGCTGCACATACTGTATGGGCACGTTACAATACCCTGAACCTGCTGGGGAATCCGGCTGATAATCCTTTCAAAGGACTGTTTGAAAATTTCAGGGCTTATGATGCGAATGATGTGTATCCAACATTGGAAAAAGTAAAAAGCGATTGGCAGACGGTCGGCCCACTTTTGAAAGAGGTTCTTCATACCGTATCCGAAGAACATCTTAAAGGCACTGCTCCGTTTAAGAACCCTACCGGTGATTCAACTATTGGCGGGACTGTTGTTTTTCTTGCTCAGCACGAAAGTTATGACATTGGCCAAATGGCGTATTTAAAAAAATATTTTACTAAAGTAGCAATGAGCTATTCATAATAGAATTCACACTTAGTTAAGACCTATTCAGGAGTGAAAATGGCAACAACAATTCTGGTAGCAGGTGCAACGGGTGATCTTGGAGGAAGGATTATTAAAGCCTTGCTCAACAGGGGTGCTCAAGTACGGGCATTGGTTAGGTCTGTCGCCGATACTGCGAAAATTGCAAAGATTGAAGAACCTGGTGTAAAGATAATCCCGGTTGTCAATTGGAGTGGATCAGAGTTGGCGAGTGCCTGTGAGGGAGTATCCTGTGTAGTATCGGCCGTACAAGGTTTGCGCGATGTGATTGTTGATGCGCAATGTCTTTTACTGGATGCGGCCATTTCGGCTGGTGTTCCCCGATTCATTCCCTCTGATTTTGCCAGTGATTTCACCAAACTCCCTGCGGGGAGCAACCGGAACTTCGATTTACGACGGGAATTTAATGTTTACCTGGATAAGTCCTCTATCAATGCGACCTCCATCCATAATGGTGCTTTTGCAGAGCTATTAAAATACAATATTTCTTTTCTCAATTTCAAAGATAAAACCATTGGCTATCTGGGTAGCCCGGATTGGAGAGTTGACTTTAGCACAATGGATAACACGGCAGCTTATACTGCTGCCGCTGCCCTGGATGCTTTGGCTCCAAGGGTTTTACGCATTGCCAGCTTCCAGATAAGCGCTAAGGAAATGGCTGTTGTGGCAGGTGAGGTTTTAAAGACGAGGTTTGAACTTGTAAATATGGGAACTTGCGAAGCCCTGGATGAAAAAAACAGGCGTGATCGTGCGGCCCACCCTGAAAGTGAGAAGGAGATCTACCCCAATTGGCAGAGGGGCCAATACATGCACAGTATGTTCAGTGTTCAACTCAATCCCCTCGATACGAGTCGCTATCCGGATATCAGGTGGACCAGCGTAAAGGAAGTGTTGTTATGAAACCGGCAGACTATTTATTTGTGACGCATGATTGGCAGCCAAGTCTTCCATTTCTTTCCTGAGTACTTTATCTTTAAACTGGAGTTTGCCATCAGTATCCTGAAATTTCTCAAGAAATTTACTTATTATAATTTTGCCTGTAATCACTGCGCCCAAACGTTTTAGAATCGTTTCAGCATGAATAATCGAATTTGCGCCGCCACCGACCGGAGAAACACTTAGCAGTAAAACGGGTTTATCTTTCAGAACTTTATAATTCTTATCTACTCTTGAAAGCCAATCCATCGTATTTTTAAAGACCGCTGTGATTGAACCATTGTTTTCGGGTACCGAAATAACCAAACCGTCGGTTTTGTCTATCTGCTCTTTCAGTTTTTTGGTATTTTCCGGAATTCCTTCCTTTTGCTCTGTTTCGATTGAGTAGACAGGCATTGGAAAATCCCGCAGATTAATAACCGTATTGGTCGTCTGCTTAAACATTTCTGAAATAGTTACAATTACCCTTTGATTAACAGACTTAGGACTATTGCTTCCGGCAAAAAATAATATATTTTTCATTTGAGTATAGTTACTGATTTTTTATTTAATGACTTTTCAGTACAAAACTCCTTTCACTGAAGGCCGGTATGTCCGGTTGACGCTCATAGAAATACTTGATTTCATCTTCTTTATCCATGAGCCCCAGGCTGTATAGAACCGGAACGAAGTGATCGGGAGTGGGGGCAGCAAGTTTTCCCAGCTTATGGCTGGTTTCATAATTGAGAAGGTTCTCCATATTCCTCTGGTCCAGTTGTTTTTTGATCCATTCATCATATTCTGCCTCCCATCCGTATGGAGTCCTGTCGTTCTTTCTGAACTTTTCACCTGCAAGAGGCAGATTGTGGATGAGCGCTCCGCTTCCGATAATCAAAACACCTTTTCTTCGTAAGGATTTTAACAGTTTTCCCAATTCGTAATGATAGCTTGGTTTGGCGTAATAATCTATACTCATTTGGAAGACCGGAACATTTGCGTCAGGGAATAAGTGCATTAGCATAGGCCAGGCACCGTGATCGAGGCCCCAATCGGTTGTCTCTTGGATGGCTGGACTACTCTTTTTTACTTCATGCGCAACTTCCGGCGCTCCTTTTGCGTGATACTTCACCTCGTAATACTGCTTTGGAAATCCATAGTAGTCGTATATCTGTTTTTGCTCCGGTGAAATATTAACGTAGGTACCACGGGAACACCAGTGCGCCGACACGACCAGTATTGCCTTTACTTCAAAATTGTTTCGAAGGTCTTTTCCCAACTCAAAAAGTGAATTCCAAAATGGAGACTCTTCGATGGATAAAGGTATATCAAGCGGACTACCATGCGAAGTAAAGAGCACAGGTAATTTTTTATTCTGTACAGGAAGCGCCCCTGTCAGGTTTCCGAATGCTTTAAGGTTCATTAGAATTAAACAGTTAACAAGTGTGTCCTAAACCTAAACTAGTCATCCAGCCCCTTTCCATTGAGAATTTTTTTCATGTGTTTTTCGATTCTGGATTCACGGGTTATGGATTGTTTGGGTTGGGAGAAATAAAACAGGTAAGCTCGTTGCCTTCCCGGAGTCAATGCATAAAAAGAAGTTTTCAGGGCTGGAATTTTATTTAATTTATGTTGAAATTCTTCAGGAACAGGAACTTCTCGGGTCTTTTTTAACTGTACTTTCAAACCGGCTTTTTCAACTTCTACAGCCTGATAAATATAGGCTTTCAGGATGGCTCTGTTTTTTTTTATCTCCCTGACATTGGTAAACCGAATCTGACGGGCCGCCTGTACATTTTTGGTTTGCTGAATAAGCATCCCATGGGTATCCTTCAGCAAAACGCCTTTAAAGAATAAAAAGGCGCAGTACTCTTTGAATACATGAATTAAAACAATGTTCTTTTCCTGAGACAGGTAACATGGACAGCCCCACTTTAATTCTTCGTTCAGTTGACAGTCAAGAGCAATGCTTCTCAATAGTGTGATTTCTTCCTGCCACTTTGTGGCTTTATTAAAGTAAAAATCAACCCTGGGATTCATTCCGTTCGCATCTTGCATACATTTATGCAATTAGTTGACTGCAAATATAATGCAGTTGTTTAACTGCACAAAATAAATCTATGCTACATTAAGCCCATGGGGGTTTTGACACCCTTTTTTCCGTTGCATTTACGTGCAGCGCAGGATGAGGTTCCCAATACAAGTACTACCAGGAGGGAGATTAGTACTGAATTTAACCGTCTTGTGAAATTCATGCTTTGAACGAATAGGTACTAATCGGGTTATCTGGCCTGTCTGTCTTTGCTAATTAATTTTTTTGTAAAAAAAGAAATACCGGTATCCATTTCAATACTTTGTACGGTTTTATCTGTTTTGCCGGGACTCTATTACGCAATGGCCCTTTCTGTAAGCGGAGTAGGGGGGATGATTGGGTGAACCGGGTAATTTCGGGTGAATCAGGACTAATCGTTTTTCTTGTCACCTACAAAATGATCTTCCTCATCCTGAAACAGAACATTGAATGTTGTCAGGCTGCCGTAAATACGGGTAATGTATTGCTGCATATTGATTTTGTCCTCATCCGTTAGCTTGGGATGGCTGTTGATGTTTTGTTCGAGTACCCGAAGACGGTCCCGAACCATAACGATTTTATGAAAGAAGGTTTCAATGGGAACTTCTTTGGGTTTAAGGGTATCTGAACCTGGTTTTAACAGCAGTGTTCCTCCCTGCCACTTTCCGGCAAGGTCAATGGGTTTACTGATATCTGAATATTCATTCAGAATGCGGATTAGCGTCTTTTCTAGTTCTTCCATGTCCAGTTGATCTGAAGTTTCTTCTTTTAAAATAACAATATCTTCTTCGGCTTTGTTAATGGTCAATTCGATTGTTCCAAGTTTGCCGAAGTTTACGGTATAAATGCGTTCCTCAAGGCTGAGTATTTTCCCTTTCCCGTATCGGACGTGATCTATTGTAAGTCCTTCTGACAGTGAAATCATGGTTGAAAATAGGAAGAAATAGTCTTACATTAGCAATTATAACTCCCGAAATCATAAACAAAATTCCTGAAATCATGAAAAAAATACCGGTGTTGCTTTTATTTGTTTTAGCAGCCTTGTCTATGGTACTGCCCAAACAATTCAATCAGGAACCTATGTTTACTGTATTTTACTTTCTATTAACGTTTGATGCTGCATTTTCCCAGGCCGTTTCTTGGGCTTCTTTGGAGAATCGCCGGTTGATCGTATGGTTTTCCATACAACGGTAGGATCATTCAGGCCGACTTGTATGGAATCACGCATATGCAGCGTATGTAAATTTGAGTCGGTTGACTTCCATATTCCTGTAAAATTTCCGGGTGCCGGACCTGTTTCGATGTCCCCGTTCCTGCCAGCATCAGGCTTTTCTTAGTTGACTCATTCTAATCTTCTATTTTGCTGTCAATCCAGGATTCGAGATTAAAAACGGTGAGTGCGTCCTTTTCATAGGGGTGTTTTTTTAATTCCTGCAGTTTTTTTTTGAGTTCTGAAAAAAGCAGCTTCAACTGTTTTCGGGAGTTGGCTTTGTAAATTCTTTCAAAAGAACCGAGAATGAGTTTTTCGGCCCGGCCGTAAATTCCCTTTTTAATGATGAAGTTCTGTGTTGATTTTAAAAAATAGCTATGTAAAGGATCGTTACCGATTTCAAATAAAATCATCAGAAGGGCTATCCTTGAGCTTCTGTGCAGTTCAATCTGAAAATCCTGACTCGATTCATTAAAAATTTTAGTTATCCATTTCAGTGAATTTTTGTAGTCCTTATTTCCAAAATAGACATGCGAAATGTTGTAGTAAAAGGCGGTGAGAAATTTTTCATTCAACAGGGGCCTGTATTTGTTTAAACCGTTCAGTATTCCGCTTAATTGATTCGCCGCTTTTTCGAAGTCTCCCTTCTGAAGGTAAATGACAAGTAACGGAGAATAATAGGATCTGAATATTCTGGACTGAATTTTAACTGATTTTGACACCTGAGGAATGAGTACGGCCAGATTCTTTATAAGGGCTAATGTATTTTCTGCCGCTGAGAAGTTTCCATCTGAAATGTAAGCTATAACCAGGTTATTGAGACAGCCCATGTAGAGATTGGGTTGTTCAGCACGGATTTTAGGATTGGAATCGAAAAGCGCCAAGTTTTTTTTGAAAAATAGCTGACTCGATTTAAATTGTTTAACCGCCATATAGTAAATCCCCAAAGCTCTGAGGTAAGATTGAGCTGCATAAAAGGGTAAGGCTTTTTCTTTTGCATGCCGGTAGTTGAGAATAAATTTTCTGATACGGTCGGACTCCTTCTTATTTCTGACTTCCTGGTGTTGTAACCTCCAATAGTCCATTCGTATCCGAAGAGTCTCCAATTCATTGATTAGTCGTATTTTTTCCTGGATTTTTTTCTGTTCGTCCAAAACGGATGCTACTTCTGTTTCTATTTTATCCGGATCAGGCCCGTTTTCAATAATCTGTAACTGCCATTGCAATAGTACCGGCAAGATTTTAAGTTTTCCATAGTCGTATGCAAGGATTTTGGCTTTCAGCAGTTTTTTTTTGCACATGGAATGGAGCCCTTTCTGGTGCAGTATCTCCACCTGATGAATCAATCGGTATATTTCATTTTCGACAGACCCTTTGCTGTAAAATTGTTCGAGACTTCGGAGTATAAGTTCCTGCAGGTAGGCTTTTAAATTATGAATCAGTTCCTTTTTTATGCGTTTCTCACTTCTGAGTATGCTTTCTTCATCGTATTCCTTTTGCTTATCAAGAAGTTTAAACAGCAGTAAATAGCTATTTTCCTTGCCGATAATGTGACGGGAGGCAAAAATGCTGAAATGCCTTTTTTCTGATCCGGAAAGGCTTTTAATCAGGTTGAAAAGAGAATTCGTAGTATTCATAAATGATCAGACCAGATATAAAAATACTAAAAAAGTGCATAAATTATTGATTTGTAATGTATATATTTAAAAACAGACACAATAAAAAATGATCATTTTGATGTTTTCATTGCCTGTGTTTTGGTTAAATTAGAAGGAACAGTTTAATCTATATCAGCATGAAAAGACCTGGACTCCGCCGATTAACTGATTGCATCCCCCAATTAACTGTTTCGTTGTTCTTTTTGATTTCATTTTCTATACGCTGTTTTGCGGGCAATTCTAATGAAGTAAATGGGCCATCAGACAAACAACTTAGGGGGAACGGGTTGATGTTCACCGCAAATAAGGGGCAACTAGCGGATACTAAGGGTAATCTGCGGCCTGATGTATTGTTTTCTACTGCCGGAGGCGGGGCTGGTATTTATCTGCGTAAAACAGGAATCAGCTATGTGTACAGCAATAGGTCGGAAGTAGTTGAGCAAATCAAGCAAGAGGTGGAAGTACAGGAATTGTCAGGCAAGCTATCGGAGGCGGGGGAAAAACTGAAGAAACGGGAACTTTTGGAAAAAGCATCAGTAAAAGTTCATCGGATAGATATGGATTTTCTAAATAGCCTGCCTGAATTACAGGCAGGCCGCACTCTATTCTCTGCCACAGGCGAAGACGAAGTTGAGGGCTATTCAAATTTTTACTACCCGCATTGCCCTCAGGGCGTGACGAATGTGAAATCGTACAACAAAGTTCAGTATAAAAATATATATGCTAAGATTGATGTGACATTCTATGGATCGAAAGGGAACGGAATGGAATATGACATCATTGTTCAGCCTCATGGGGATCCTACTCAGATCAAACTTAACTGGACCGGAGCTGATAAAATAGAGATTGACAACAAAGGAGATCTGCTGATTACTACCAGTGTCAATGAATTTTACGAATCCATACCAAGGGTGTATCAGATTATCGAAGGAAAGACGGTTTTGGTGAAGGCGAGTTATGAATTAACCAGATCGGCTAATCGCTATTCGCCAATCGCTAATTTTGTAGTTTCATTCAAACTTGGACATTACAATCCAGACTTCCCCCTAGTCATCGATCCCTGGGTTACCTATTATGGTGATTCAGATACAGGCACAGACATTGCAACAGATAATACGGGAAATGTAGTTAGTACAGGATATGTCGTTTCTCCCAGTTTTCCGGTTTTGCCAGGAGGCTATACGCAGGCCTGGGGGCTGGGGGGAACGAATGCCTATGCTCAGAATGCCTATGTGTTGAAGTTCAGCCAGGCCGGAACCCGGCTTTGGGCTACGTACTATGGCGGGAGCGATTTTGATACAGGAAATGGGATTGCTGCTGATAATTCGGGAGATGTGGTTATTACAGGCTGTACCCAGAGTTCTGATTTTCCGGTTACTTCCGGTGCTTTTCAGACCGTTTATGGAGGAATGAGTGATGCTTTCGTTGTGAAATTTAATTCGGACGGAGTCCGGCTATGGGCCACCTATTATGGTGGAAGTACTTATGAAAATCGTCCCTATAATGGAAGCATCGCTACGGACAATGCCGGAAATATTCTGATTTCAGGTGATACCGAGTCGTCGGATTTTCCGGTAGTGGCTGGAAGCGGATATACTCAGCCGTTTGGTGGCTTCCACAATGCTTTTGTGGTAAAATTTAATCCTCTTGGATCGGTGCTATGGGCCACTTATTACGGTGGTCCTGGTGATGACTCTGGTGCCGGAATAGCGACTGATCATTCCGGCAATATATTTATTACAGGAGAGGCAGGATTTGATTTCCCAGTCCTTTCTATAGGAGGTTATTCTCAGGCCTGGCTAGGTGGCAGTGCCTTTGTTGTAAAATTTAACGCTGCCGGAGTCAGGCAATGGGCAACCATTTATGGGGGAGGGGCAATTAGTGGAAGTACTTTTGGCACCGGTATTGCTACAGACAATACCGGGAATGTTGTCCTAACCGGCATTACTACATCTGCTGATTTCCCAATCTCTCCGGGAGCTTTCCAATCCGTTTGGGGAGGGAGTGGCGACGCTTTTGTTGTGAAGTTTAATACGAATGGTTACAGGCAATGGGCAACGTTTTTGGGAGGAAATGAATCGGAATGCGGATGGGGTCTTGCTATAGATGCCGGCAGCAACATTTTTATTTATGGTGATTTTGAAGACTCCGGTGCCGGAAATTATCCCATCAGCGTCTGCGCCTTCCAAAACACGATAGGAGGGCCTCCGGCACCAGGCACAAATGAAAATCAATTCGTAGCAAAATACGATTCGAGCGGTAATCAGCATTGCATTACGTATATGGGCGGACCGGGAGAGGACGATCACGATCAAAACCTGGGGATTGCGCTTTATGGCCATTTCCTTTATATCACCGGAGAAGCACCTGCGGGGTATCCGGTAACCAGTGGCGCTTTTCAAACCAGTTATGAAGATACCTATCCTGACGGGGGCAGTGGTAATACCTTTATCAGTCAACTCTGTGTCAACCTGTGCGAAGCGAAGGTGCTTGGCCTGGGCTTCTCTGCGAATTCTACCAGCGTTTGTCCTTCTGTTCCTGTTAAGTTTAGCCCAACGGTAGCGAATTCGTGTGATACCACTGGGTATAGGTTTCAATGGACTTTCGCAGGAGGAACTCCGGCCAGTTCAGATTCTGTAAGTCCTACCATCCTGTTTTCAGGAGTTGGCAATCATGATGTTAAATTGGTGGTGACCACCGTATGTAAGACAGACAGTCTCATTCTGCCCTCCTATATTACTATCCATTCATGCGGGTTGATTTCAGCACTCGCTGTAGGTTCTGATGCCTGTAAGGGATCCTGCGCCACATTGACATGCAGCGGATCAAGCGGCACTTTTCCTTATACGTATTTATGGAGTACCGGGTCGACTTCACAGACTATCAGTCCTTGTCCGCTTTTAAGCAGCACCTATACCGTTACAATAACCGATGCTACCGGATTAACGGCTACCTCTACTGCTGCGCTTACCATTCATGCGCCTGTTGTATTAGTGACTACTGCGGATACTATTACCTGCAATGGTGCAGCTGACGGAAGCGCTTTGGTAATCGTTACAAGCGGTACTCCAATGTATACTTATTTGTGGAGTACTTCAGCCACCGGTCAAACTGCAAGTAACCTGGCTCAGGGGACCTATTCGGTAACCGTTACCGATGCAAACAATTGCCAGAGCGAGAGAACTGTTGTCGTCACTCAACCCACAGCGATTCGTGCCAATCCTGGACCAGTTGGCCTGGCCACCTGTGGCCCCCCAAATGGTGTGGTTTCAGTTGACCCATCGGGTGGCAGCGGGGCTTATACTTTTAACTGGGCTCCTTTGGGTGGAACCGGTCAAACTGCACAACGTCTGATTGCGGGAGATTATACGGTTACCATCACCGATGCCAATGGTTGCAGCTTAATTACAAGTACAACAGTTGGCGCTGATACGAGTCTTCCCATTGTCAAGGTGAGCAGGGATACGAGCATTTTATCAGGCCACTACCTGCAATTAAATGCAGCTGGAGGACTAACCTACAGCTGGACGCCATCGAACGGGCTCAGTGATCAAAACAGTAACGATCCGATTGCCGATCCAAGGCAGACAACAACTTATACGGTTCTTGTAACGGATGCAAATGGTTGTTCGTCAACCGACAGCGTATTGGTAATGGTAAATGAACCGACCGACTGCGACTCCTTGAGCATTTTTGTGCCCTCGGCCTTTTCTCCCAATGGGGACGGACAAAATGATGTATTCTATGTGCGTGGAACTCCCTGTGTCATTCAACTAAGTTTGACCATTTTTGACCGTTGGGGGGAATTGGTTTTTGAGACCGGCAACCCATCTGCCGGCTGGAATGGGACGTTCAGAGGAACCCCCATGAACACTGCCGTGTTTGTGTATTTCCTTAACGCTACCTTGTCAAACGGGGAGCGTATCAGTAAGAAGGGAAATTTGACGCTGATCAGGTGAACTATTTCATCTGGCAAGTATTATTTTCTGTGTATAGATTCTGTACCCATTCGTTCCTGAGCATAAGTTTCAGAAGTGATAAACAGTTGCCCTCCGAATACCGAAAATAAGGCAATTGCAAATTTTTTCAGGCGTTTGAAGTTCAATCCAATCGGGCTTAAATCGGGGGCCTGGCTGAGTTGATCCTGGTTGAACCTGCCGCTCCATAAAACAGGAGCTACTTTAGGCTCAAGTACTAAAAAGGCAAAAAATAAAACACTACAGCCGCAACTAAGGCGGCTGAAATTCCTGCTGCAATCATTTGAGTTGCTTTGGCACGATCCTTTTTTCTGAATTCAGCCTCCGTTATACTATCCATCTTTCCCAGTTCGGAAAAATTGAAATAACCTTTCATCCCGAATCCTACGCAAAATTTAAAATAGACCTGCTGGATGCCGATTGCCAGGGAAGTGACAGGAAAGAAAAGGCAGAGGCGCCACAGTTTGTCAGCGTGAACAAGTATCAGAACAACAATCAATGCAATTGCAAAAAGCATTGAAAAAACAGCTACTTTTTTCCTTGCTTTTATTTCCTCCCGGCCGATATTGCAGGTTCCGGGTACATAGTTTAAGGAATTGGTCATTTCGGTTTTGTTTTTTTAGAGTTCGAAACAATTTGTTTTCTGTGTAACGTACCCCAGTTTCTCAATTCGTCTATTACTTTCTCAAGTGATTTGCCATAACTTGTCATGGAGTATTCAACAACAACAGGAACGGATGGTATAACGGTTCGCTTTACCAAAAGATTGGCTTCCAGGTCCCTGAGTTCTTTCGAAAGCATTTTATCAGTAATTTTCGGAATTTCCTTGGCGATCTGACTAAATCGTTTATTTCCAAAGGAAAGGGAAATAATAATCGGAAGCTTCCATTTGCCGCTTAGAATATCCAACGCATCCCTCACCGGAAGGATCATTTTGGTGCATTCGCTGTGATTTTTTATTTCGTCAGGCATGGTTATCAACTAAAATAACTATACTAAAGTATAGTTATTTAATATGGTTTTATACTATACATAGTATAGTAAAGTTAATTACCTTTGCGTAAATAAACAAATAAAATTAAAAACTATCATGGAAGCAACAGCAGTTTTACAGAAGACAAAATGGGTTATCGACGCTATGCACTCTGAAGTACAGTTCAAAGTGAAGCACCTTATGATTTCCACTGTTACGGGTTCATTTAAGACGTTCAGCGGAACGATCACCTCTTCATCAGAGGATTTTGAGAATGCCGATGTTCAGTTTTCAATTGATGTGAAGAGCATATTCACCAATCAGGAAATGCGGGACAATCATTTGAGAAATGCGGATTTCTTCGAAGCGACCAAGTACCCTACTATTGATTTTAAATCCACTTCCTTTAAAAAGGTAAACGGAACGGATTACCGACTTGAAGGAAATCTGACAATGAAGGGTGTTACCAAGCCGGTTATCGCGAAAGTTGATTTCGGAGGTGTGGCCAAGGATGGACAAGGTAATCTGAAAGCGGGATTTGAGGTAACGGCCACAATCAACCGAGTGGATTTTGGGGTGTCCTACAATGCCTTAACAGAGGCTGGAGGAGTGGCCTTAGGGGAAGACATTAAACTGATTGCCAATATTCAACTTGCAAAAGCGAAAGCCGAATAATCGAAAAACCGGGGCAGGGCCAACGGTTAAAGGTGGAGATTGGTACGGAAAAGTTTAACAGCGAGGGCGAGCATAATGACTCCAAAAACTTTACGGAGAATGTTAATTCCGCTTGGCCCTAAAATTTTTTCAATCAAATCCATGTTTTTTAGAACAACGTAAATCACAATCACATTGATTACTATGGCAACAACTATATTTTCAATATGGTATTGAGCCCGCACGGACAGTAATGTCGTCATGGTACCTGCGCCTGCAATAAGGGGAAAGGCTATTGGAACGATTGAAACCGTTGCGGGGGTGTCGTCTTTGTAAAATTTAACGCCCAGAATCATTTCAAGTGCCAGTAAAAAAAGAATGAAGGAACCTGCAATGGCAAATGAACTTATGTCAATTCCGATGAGATTGAGAATAGATTGTCCTACAAAAAGGAATGTGATCATAATTAATCCGGAAACCAGGGTTACTTTCTCGGGATGAATTTCTCCCACTTTAGCCCTGAGGTTGATTAATATGGGAAGGCTGCCAACCACATCAATAACGGCAAAAAGAACCATTGTGATGGTAGCTATTTCTTTCAGGTCGAAACTCATCAACTAAAGGTATCAAAAAAAGATTTAGCTTCGTCCTATGAATATACTTGTGAAAAGTAAGCCATACGTGATCGGGTTTCTGATTCTTTTGCTGACTATCATTTTGTATAGCTGTAAACCCAAAACGAATACCGTTGCGCCGGAGCCTCCTTCATCAGGTACCGGAACACTAAGCAATACGCTGGGTTTTGGCATTCTCAACCGGATTAAAGGAATCTGGAACGGGCCGGTAACTTCAACTACTCCCCTGGGGAGTTATCCGGTCTGGATTGTGGATTTCAGGCCGATTTCAGCGAATCAGATTGCTGCGAAAAACGAGCTGGACACTGCCAATTCTATCTTCATGTCTCTTTTTATCGTAAAGTATGCCAATCAATATAAGGTTGCTCTTCGAAACGGAGGCGAATTTGAATCCATGACAAGGGTGGCTTACTTCCTGGCAGACAGCGTTTCTGAGAATGGAACAAATGCGTTTTACAGATTTGCTGAAATTGTTCAGGGGATAAAAAGGGCGTATGCTGATTTTATATTCAGCGGAGACAGCATACATATAAATACCTATACCAATCAGGAGGGAGGCGTTCCTTCTCCGGTTCTGCATATGTCATGGAATGCAGGACTTCAGGATACCATGTCCTGTAAGCCTGCGGTCGCTAATTTTTCGTTTCCTCAAAAAACACTGACCAAAGACTTTTCATCTGTTTCATTTCCGGCTTCACCGGTTACGGGATTGCAGGAATCTGTTTATTACGGAGTCCCCGGTACGACGCCTCCGGGCGACCCCTATCCGGATAATGCGCAACCTTACGTGGGGAAAACAACAGCCAATTTTAGTTTTGCGTTGCCAACGTATGCGCCCAATACGGCTACTAGAGTGTTGTTGATTCTGACAACTCAGCCCCTTATTTCGGGCACATCAATAAATATGAAAAACATATCAAGGTATGTTATCCTGAATGCGGGAGACAACACATATGTTTTTAATTCGATGCATCCGGGTACGTATTATTTTTACGCCATTTATGACGCTAACGGGGACGCCACTTATACGAACCCTTCTGCGTTTGGAAGTCCCGGGGAATGGCTGGGAACCTCAGGTAGCTCTTTTACGCTTTCACCTTCGGGAACGGCAACTGCAAGTGTTACGATTAACACTACTATTCCGTAAAATCTATTTGAAAATCAAATAATTAGCGGATTACCTGTTTTTTTGTTCGTTAAATTGTTTGCTTTTAGTGATGACTTGTTGCAATTTTGGGCATTCTAATTTTATAGGTCAATCCTGTTATGTAAACATTAAAAAAAAACAAATGAAAAAAAGAATCCGTAAAATTTCAGGTTTTGGAATTGTTGTTGCAGCAGTTCTTTTAATCAATGCGTGTCAAAAAAAGGAGGCCGCTACCACAGCTACTCCTGATACCAGCACTACCAGCGCTACCGATAATAATACTGCTGAAACGCGCAATACCGAGATTAACAATATAGGTTCAACTGCTATTGAAAATAACGGTAACACCGGTTCAATGAATAATTTGAAATCGAGAACCCCGGGGATTTTTACTCCTCAATCGGGATCTGTTACGATTACCGGTGACTCCAGCAACAGAATTTTTACCGTTACTTTTGTCGCCTTCACTGGTCCGGACAATATTCTGCGCAACGGAACAATTGTGTTCGATTACAGTTCTTCTTATGCAAAAGCCCACTGGTACAGGGATTCAGGGCTTGTTCTGAATGTTACAACTCCCGGAAATACTTATACCGTAGCCGGAAGTACTGTTGAAATCAATAACAAGACGATCCGGAATATGGGTCGTATTTCAGGAGGGGATCTGACCTGGAAAGACAGCAGCAACATTACCATTGTACCTTCGGGAGGCGGATCGAATATTCTCTGGAATTGCAGCCGAACCACCATTTTATTGAATACGAACGCGTATACGTTTACTGCGGATGACGGCAGTTCGGGAACAACAAATTACCCTGCTGTTTTTCATGGCTACGGAGGAGGACTTGCAAACTGCATTAACTGGCCACAGGCTATCCTGAGTTTTTCAGGCGCTTTCGCAGGAACCGCTTCTGATGGCGAAGTATATACCGGAAGTGTATCGTCCGGAACTCCTTTAATCCTGAATTTCAATTGCACACCCCAGTATACACGATTCATGTATGTTTCAGGTGTACTAAGTTTCACCCCGACCGGCAAGCTGACCCGAACCATTAACTATGGGAGCGGCACCTGTGATCTGACATTCAATATTGCCATAGGACCCTGGAATACCAACATTACACTTTAAAGTTTTCTTGAAACTACTTTAATCAGCGGGAAGAAGAGGGCTATACTCAGCACGGCCATTACTGCTTCAATAACAAGCATCCCTGTCGGACCAAAGCGTGAATGTGCCCAGCCGTCTACGATAGTCATGTAGTAAATCGGAACATTTGAAAGGCATGCATAAACGGTGAATTTTGTCGCGGCGGCTCCTTTGCCGATGGCCTCAAATACAAAGGCGCTGAATGCCGCATAGGCAAATCCGAGTGTGAAGGCATAGACGGAAGTCCAGATGATATACATGATCTGGGTATGGGGGCAAAAGGCCATGGCTAAAGTGCACAGGGCCTGTGTGAGTCCAAAGAGGAGGTAGGCTTTCTGGCGATCCATGCGGTCGCAAATCCATCCTCCGATCAGGCATCCTGCCGCTGTGATAATGCCGCCCATAATACCGGTAACAAAAGCGACGGTGTCTGCGCTGGCTTTCCAGTCGGATGAAACGGCCGACCATAAGTTAGACGCTGCTCCTGTGCCCAGGGGAAGAAAACAGAGGAACAAGGCCAGAAATCCCAGCCGGGTCTTGCCGGTCGTCCAGATGTCCTGAAAAAGATTGCGAAGGGTTTTTGCCATTTTTTCGGTGCGTACCGACGAAGCAGGTTCCTTTACAAAAAACAAAGCTAAGCAGCACAACATACAGGAAACGGCAAGCAGTATGGCAGGCATCCAACCGGATGAACAGTGCTGGGCAAGCCAAAGCCCTGCACCGCCGCCGAGGCCCGCTCCTCCAAGGTTTCCGGCCTGGGAATAGCCTCCGACCCGCCCTTTCATTTCCTCAGGCGTATCGTGCGCCGCAAGTCCGTTGGTTGCAATTCCTAAAAAGGAGACGGCTATATTTGCGAGCACAACAATGATTGTTAAAAGGGGAAGACTGGATTCCCTGATGGGGAGAATGCCGGTTGTGATTAATCCTGCAGATGTCACGAATGCGGAGAGGAGGTACCACTTTTTCAGGGAAAGGCTGGTGTCGACAAGCGGGGCCCAACTAAATTTAAATACATGGGGAAGCAGGCTTGCCGCAACTAAAGCGGCAACGGCCTCTACAGATACTCCTGCTTTGGAAAAAAGGTAGGTAAATGCAACAGTAATGTATCCGCCCAGAATGCCGAAAGGTAAAATAAGGACAAGGAATACAAAAGGATGGGACTGTTTCCCGGAGGTCTTCTGGTTATCGGTTTCTTTTGTCAGAAATTTAAAGGTACATAAAAATGCTATTTTTGCTGATAAATTAGTCTGTCGTGAATAAATTAAGCGGAACTCAAAATCCTTTTCATATTGTCGTTGTGGTTGCAGCTCTTGGCTACTTTGTGGACATCTACGATTTGATTTTGTTCAGCATCGTTCGTGTTCCCAGCCTGAGGGACATCGGAATTCATGAGGATCAATTGAAGGCATCGGGAATTTTTCTGATCCAGATGCAGATGGCCGGAATGATTGCGGGCGGTATTGTCTGGGGAATTTTGGGTGATAAAAGAGGGCGGCTTTCTGTTTTGTTTTTTACCATATTGCTGTATTCACTTGCGAACCTGGCTAACGGGTTTGTACATACGTTTCAGCAATATGCCTGGCTGAGAGTGATAGCCGGTTTCGGACTCGCCGGGGAATTGGGTATTGGTATAACGTTGGTTTCTGAAGTCATGAGCAAGGAATCCCGTGCCATCGGAACGAGCCTGGTATCGGGAGTGGGAATTGCAGGGGCAGCACTTGCCTTTGCTTTTGCCGAATGGGGATGGAAACAAGCCTATTGGGCAGGGGGGCTTCTGGGGCTTCTGTTACTTGGTTTCAGAGTATATGTTCAGGAGTCGGGAATGTTTGAGAAAATCAAAAAAGAGGCTGGCAAACGGGGAGATTTCTTTTGTTTTTTTACAGACAAGGAGCGATTCAGGAAATACATCAGTTGCATCCTGATCGGGATCCCGGTTTGGTTCGTGATCGGAATACTCGTGACGTTTTCCAAGGAGTTCGCCGAATACCTGGGACTTGGAACCGTAAATGTGGGCAAAGGGGTCATGATCCATTACATGGGGGCTGCATGCGGCAGTTTGCTTACGGGTTGGCTGAGTCAGGTTTTGCATTCCAGAAAAAAAGCCATTGCCTGTGCTCTGATTACGCTTACGCTTGTTACCGCAGGCTATTTTTCGGCCTTCGGGGTTTCGCTGAATGTGTTTTATTTTATTCTTTTTATACTCGGTATTTCACAGGGATACTGGGCTGTATTTATAACTGTGGCAGCAGAGCAGTTCGGAACCAATATCCGTTCAACGGCAACCACGACGATACCGAATTTTGTCAGGGGGTCTACGGTGCTGATGACTTTTTTCTGGGGAGAGCTTTCTCCGTCGCATGGAATTTTGAAGGCTGCACTCGCCATTGGTCTGGTTGTAGTTGTTCTGGCTTTCCTTGGGCTATACAATCTGCGTGAGACGTACGGCAAGGAACTGGATTATACCGAGTAAAATGAATAGATTTAAGAGGCGGTCGATTCTGATTTGGGCACTTTTTACGGTTCTTTTTTTTTCTGGCTGCAAAAAAAATGGTATCAGCCTGAACAGTTCTTCGGTTTACCTTGGGGAAAACATTCTGGTGAGGAAAGTTGTGTTCACCGGCAGTACTACCGGCTATGCCTGCGGGGGTGTTAAGGGTTCCAACGGTTTTATTTTTAAAACAAGCAACGGGGGACAAAGCTGGCAGCAGATTTACAATTCGGGAAGCAATGAGTTGTTCGATGTTTTTTTTGTAACAGATTCGACCGGCTTTGCCTGCGGCGATAATTTGACCCTGCTTAAGACCACAACAGCAGGGGCCCGGTGGTTTTCAATTAATGCAAATCCGTTGGCTTATAAATGTCCTGTCTATCCTTTAAAAGGAATTTTTTTTACCGATACCCTGAATGGCTATGTTGCCGGTGGTGCCGGTTTTGACCTGGGCTTAACTTTACGCACAGTAAACGGTGGAATTTCCTGGTTGTATTCGACCTATCCCCGGGAACTTCGCGATTTGTATTTTTCTGATGCGGGCAACGGATTTGTCTGTGGCTACGGAATTGTGATGAAAACCAGCGATGGGGATCAGAGTACGAGTGTGGCAAATGTTGTGGGCGATTTTTTCACCAGCATCTGCACCACACCGAATCAGACATTATTTGTGGGGGGCTACGCAGGAGGTATTTACCGTTCGGCTGATGGGGGTGCAACCTGGGCTAAGGTTTACAGCAGCGGTTCAAATTTCAATGGCGTTGCTTTTGATTCTGATCTGGAGGGCTTTGCGGTAGGAAATAACGGGGTTATGGTCCGTACGGAGGATGGCGGATCTACCTGGAAAACCGTGAAACCGTTTACGGGGTACAACCTTTACACGGTTTGTTTTCTAAATCCCGGATATGCAGGCTCGCAGCAAATTATCGTCGGGTCGGATCAGGGAAAAGTATATACTGTTTCTGATGGGAACTGATTTTTTAAAATGAACAGGCCAGGCCCAGTTCGGGAAAATCGGCTCCGGTGGGACGAGTCTCCAGGTAAGCACCAATAAGTAATTTGTTTTTGTTGCTGTACAGCGGACTGTTCAGGTAATATTCGATTCCCAGTTTGATCGTAAGGTATGGTCCCAGGGCAGATGCAAGGCCTTCGTTGCCGTAGATGTTAACTTTTGCATCGAAGGGGCTGTAGACATTAACTCCCAGTTGGGTGAGCAAGCCCATGTGATTCATGATGAATTGGTGCCCAATGAAGGGTCTTATTGTGGAGGCCTGCAAGTGCTGGTTCGAACTAAAGGTTTCCTGGTTAATAATGAAATCGTAATAATCAGCGTAATACGTAAGGGTCAGGCCGGCCTGCCAGTTGTGTATCCGGCCGTATCGTTTGGAAAGAAAAAGCGACAACTGGTAAACGGAATACCGGGGTCCGTCGGAACTGCTTGCTGTGCCGAATTGGTGACGGCCGATACCGGCGAAAAGATTGAAATGTATTTTGTTGTCGTATTTTTCTGAGGCTGTGTCGGATTTGTCTAACGTGTTCTCACTTTGGGCTTTTGTGGCTTTTTTATAATTGGGTTTTTCTTTCAGGTACTGCTTTATGCCTAAACTAAAAGTGGAGGCGTCAATTCCTATATTGGGAAGCGTGTAGTGCCCGTTGGAAAAGTGGTAAATGGAAAGACCGGCGTAAAGGTTGAGTTTTTCTGTCGGTGAATAGCGGTAACTGAATCCCAGGCAGGTGATATTCGTTATGCGTGAGCCTATGAGTGAGTTTTCTGGATTGGATACTATGTTGTAGGGGTTGTTAAAGTAGGACAGACCCATTCCTATTTTTGTCTGTAAGCCCCACCTGGCTTGTTTGTTGGTTTCGAATGCGATGTTGGGCAAAAGGGCCACCTGATTGCCCAGTACAGCTTTGTTTCCAAGGTAACCGAAAACGATTGCGCAGCCAATATCGGGACTGTTGTAAGGGATGTGCCAGTTTTGTCCAGGTTTGTATGGAACTATAAAATTCAGCTGGTTGAATTCGCAGGGACCGATGTTTGGAAAGTAGGGGCTTGGTTTGGGAATTTCTCCTACCTGAGCCGAAAATTCCAGGGCCAGAAAGGGGGTGGATGTTTTTTCGGAAGAAGGCTGAGCAAGCAGGAGGGAAAAAGGAAATAGAAATAAAGCGGGAAGAATACAACATTTTGGAAAGGGAGAGATTTTAGTCAATTTTACGTGCTATTTATTATCTGCTAATGATCAATTTTTGATTGAAACGGATCTGGGAATCTGTCTTGCACAACAAATTATAGGAGCCCGGAGAAAGCAGGGAAATATCAATTGCAGGGTTGGGGTAGACAGCAAGTGTTTCTGCGTCTTCGGGATTGATGGTTTGAATACCTGTTCCTTTGCCTGTCAGAACGGAGCTTTTTGTAAAGTAAATGTCGGGGTACCCGTTTCTGTTGTCCAGATAGGCGAAAGCCAGTTGACCGGAGTTTTCAGGATTCACGGCAAGACGATAACCCGCTTTGCAGCTCGAATCGGCAACAGGAAGTGTGGAGGGATTAACCAGAATATCGTAATAGCTGAATGTGGATCCTTTCGAATAGGATTTTGCAAGCAGTATTTTTGGATAAACGGATTGTGATGGAAGATAGCTGGGATAGGCTATGCACAATGCCCCGTCTGCGGCAACAGCCGGGGCCGGCATGGGTTGAACAATTACGTTTCCAATCAGGTAATTGGTTGTATCAATATACCGATAGGGGCTCCAGATCAGTCCGCTGTCAGCCGAGTTTTTCAGGTAGGCCCTGTTGGGAGGGGGGATCCAATAGGCTGGTTTTGCCGTAAGGTAAAATATGCCGTCCGTTGATGTCCCTGAGTTGTCGACGGCTAACCAAGGCCGGTCTACCGGTACTTTTCCCGGATCATCTGTGAGGGCATCATAGGCTTTCACCGGGTTCGCCCAGGATTGTCCTCCATTGGCCGAATGGGTAACGTATATTCCTCCCGAATCAGGCGATTGCAGGAAATCAATGTAACTGAGGTAAACGGTCCCATTGGTTCTGAATTGAAGAGAAACATCCGCCGAAGTGCAGGTAAGCCCAAAGTGAGGCTGTATAGCGGAGTAAGCCCAGGTTATCCCTCCGTCAAAACTCGCTTTTGTTTTTATTGAAACTCTGAAATTTGAACTGGCGTCATCTGCCATCCATGCTATTAGTATGTTGTTTGGGTTGGTCGGGTTGACAGCTACATAGGGTTCTCCTTCAAATGCTGATGTGCCTGAAATATTCAGATTAGCGGATTGTGAAAAAAGAAAATATCCTGTAAAAAGCTGGATACTGAATAGTGCAAATGCTTTCATGGGAAAGGCGCTGAACAAATATACATTTTCTGCGTGTGTTTTGCATGTAGGAATGTTCCTGCAGGTTTTTTACTTTTGATAAAGACCAATTTGCTATGCAATCAAATTTGAACGATTTGAATCGTCCGGGCGAAAAGAATCATGCTGGTGATGTGAATCAATGGGAGGAGGAGTTTGACCGTACCGCGCTCAAGTACCACCTGATTGTATGCAAAGTTGCCATTGTGCTGAATCCGATTTTCGGTATATCGGACTATTATACACTTCCTGCGCATTTTTCAGATTTTATGGCCACCCGAATCGTGGTTTCATTGGGTACGCTTTTTGGGTTGCTTTTTTACAAAAAATTGAATTTCAGTTCTTCTTTTCTTGCATTTATTCCGGTGATCGGGATCGCCTGGCAAAATGCCTATATGTATAGTGTGATGGACGTGCCGGCTTTGCAAAAACACACCTTTGCGTTTATTGCTCTTTTTATCGGTGCGGGCATGTTGGTGTTATGGAAGCCCTTTTACACCATTATCGTTGTGGTTTCTACCAGCCTTGCCAGCATTCTTCTGTTTTATTTTAACAGCCCTCTGGCCTTGTCTGATATTCTCATTAACGGAGCGCTTTTGGTTTTCGCGGTGGCGGTATTCGCCATCGTGCTTATACAAACCCGTTACAACCTTACCCGTAAGGAAATAATTTCACGCATGGCTCTTCAGGAATCGAACAAGCAGCTGGAAATTACCAATGAGATCATTGAGGAAAAAAACAAAAGCATTACGGATAGTATCAATTATGCCGAGAAGATTCAGTCGGCTATACTGCCCGATGAGCGCTCCTTTGCTCATGTACTGTCTGATTCGTTTGTTCTGTATAAACCCAAGGATATTCTGAGCGGGGATTTTTACTGGCTCAACCAGAAAGAAGACTGCCTGCTTTTTGCAGCGGCGGATTGCACGGGACATGGGGTTCCCGGCGCTCTGATGTCCATGTTGGGTTGTACATTTCTGAACGAGATTGTGAACGAAAAGCAGATTACGGAACCAGCCCGTATCCTGTCGGAGCTCAGGGAGCGCATTATTTCGATACTGAAGCAGAATCAGGATAAGACCGAGCGAAAGGACGGAATGGACATTGCGCTTTGCAAAATCGAGCTGCAAAAAAAGCGGCTCTTGTACTCCGGGGCTTTTAACCCGCTGTGGGTTTTGCGGAAAGGGGGATTGATCGAATTCAAAGCCAATAAATTTCCTATCGGAACCTTTGTAGGAGAAAAAATGGAATTTGTGTCCCACGAATTTCAGTTGGAAAAAGGTGACTGCATTTATCTGTTTACCGACGGATATGCCGATCAGTTCGGCGGTCCTTCGAACAAAAAGTTTAATTACAAGCGCTTGTCGGCTTTGCTTCTGGAAATCAATAGTCTCAGCATGCAGGAGCAGAAAAATAAACTGGAACAAGCTATGGAAGCCTGGAAAAAGCAGACCGAACAGGTGGATGATATGCTGGTGATCGGTATCCGGTATTGAATTGTCCGATGTTGCCGGCAGAAAGCTGGTTGTGAATTAAATATCTTCTACGTTGAGTTCGCGGAATTCTCCCGGCTGCAGACCGAGGAGTTTCACCTTTGAGATACGTAACCTTCTGAGCTTAGTGACGTGATTGTTCAGCGTGTGCACCATTCTTCGGATCTGGCGGTTGAGTCCCTGAGTGAGAATGATGTTGAAGGCGGTCGCATTTATACGCGCGACCTTTGCCGGCCTTGTAATTTTGTCTCCCAGGATGATTACACCTGCTGCAAGTTTACGGAGGTCTTCATCGGATACTTCTTTTTCGACTGTGACTTCGTATTCTTTTTCAACGATTTTTTCGGAGAGCGCGATCTGCTGGTAGAGTTTGCCGTTGTTGGTGATCAATAACAATCCTTCGGATTGCAGGTCGAGCCGTCCGACCGGAAAAAAGTTGCCCGCAAAAGGCAGCAGATCCCGGAGATTGTTGCTTATTTCGGGATTGAGTGTACATTCAATCCCTCTGGGTTTATGAAAGGCATAGTATTTATAAATTACAGGTTCCTGCAGTGGGCTATCGTCTAACTCAACAGCATCGGTTTCTAGCATGTAGTGTTTTTGTGATGCTTTGTTGCCGTTAATTTTAAGCCGGTTGCCTGAAATGATTTTAACGGCCTCGTCTTTTGAAATACCCAGACGTTTTACAAGAAAATCACGGATTCGCATGAAAATTTCAGGAGGCCGGCGGAATGGGAGGAGCGGCTCCGGGAAGGGGAGGGGGAGCGCTGGCAAATACAGCAGAAAGTTCGGTCACCTGGGCGGCCGGTAACCAGGCCGGCATTCCGGTTTTCCAAACCAGGCTTTCTTTTTTGAGTTCTCCCTTAACCGCCATTTCTTTGAGATGTTCGGCATTGAAGGGGCCTGTTTGCTGGCCGTTGGCGGCTACGAAATACTGAAGAACCGGAGGTGCCGGGGTTTCAGGTGCGGAGGCAGCAGGTTTGGCTGGCTGAGATTCAACAAAGCTTTCGAGTTTGTTGAAAAGTTCTCCTTTTATGTCGTCTAAAAATCCCATTTTTTATTTTTTAATGTGATCCAAATTAGGAAATTAAAATTTATCTTCCAAAGAATATCCAAACGATGTGCGAATTTGTTAACTTAAGTTGTCCAACTAAAACCAGTCCTTTGCAAAAACCGATACGTCATTCAAAAAAAATTCTGCTCTTTTCTGCAGCATTCATTATTGCGCTGATGAGCCTTGCTCAACCTGCCTCCTGGAAGGTGACGGGAATAGGCGGAGGCGGGGCCTTTTTCAGACCCTCGATCAATCCCGGAAATACGGATGAATATTACGTGCCCACGGATATGGGCGTTTTGTTTCACAGCACTGATTTTGGGCAAAGCTACAGTGAACTTGGTTTTTTGCAGCTTAGAGGTGGAGCCGGGGCGCTTGTGCGATTTACGAACAATGCGAATATTCTGTACGCGGTTGGGGGAAACGGGGCTGTGAACAAGAGTACCAATGGAGGAACCAACTGGTCGGTGATTCCCTGCATTTCGGGTTCGACCAATCCGGATGTGCAGGAATCTGTCGTTTCTTTGTTTGTAGATTATAACAACCCTCTTGAGCTTGCCTTCGCAACAAGGGACGGACTTTACTTTTCTCAGGACGGGGGAAATACCCTTATGGATATTACCCAAACGAGCCCTGCTTATCAGTATATAGGAGGATGTCTGTTTACCGGGGATAGTATTTTTATGGGAACTCCGGGAGGGGTTTTGGTTTCAACCGACGGAGGGACTTCGTTTGCTTTGGCAGCACTTACCGGATTGGTGGCCGGATACGATATTATTGGTTTTGCTGCCGCCAAACAAGGCAGCACGATACGGTTTTTTTGCAGTACTATGCCTACCGGAACACCAACGGACGAAATTTACGGTAGTGCAGGTGGCTGGCAGACAACTTATGTGAACAATGTGTATACCCTGGATTACAATCTGGGAACGGTCTGGAATGCTGCTTCTACAGGAATTACGCTGCCTTCCTCTTCTTCCTGCTACCCTTGTGATTATATTGTCTGGATGGGAATGGCTGCGAACGACATCAATACTGTTTATGCCGGCGGTGTGAATGGAAATGCACAGCCGATGCTGGTAAAGACGACCAATGCAGGAGCGAGCTGGGCGGAGACTTTTCTGATTACAACTAATCAGAATATTTATACCGGTTACATGGGCCAGAACGGAGACCGCTTTCAGTGGTACGATGGGTTCTGCGGAATGGATGTCTGCCAGAGTAATTCGAGCAGGATTGTACTTTCGAACATGGGTTGCGTTCACATGAGCACAGATGGAGGAAACAACTGGTATCAGACCTATGTAAACCCCGCCGACGAAAATCCCGAGGACGCTCCGACTCCGGACAGTAAGTTTTACAGAGGGATCGGGATTGAAAATACTTCGAACTGGCTGGTTACCTGGGCGGACACCAACGATATGGTTTTCAGTCTTACTGATATTGGCTGCCTGCGGTCTTCTGATGCCGGAGTACACTGGCAATTCGCAGATGCCCTGAACTTCAGTTACAACACAATGTATTGCGCAGTAGCCACCCCCGGTATGCTTTACGGCGCTGCCAGCAATATACATGACATGTACACGAACAATCTGCAGGATGAGCAGATTGACAACACTGTAAATTCAACCGGAGAAGTGATGTATTCGACGGATAAGGGATTTACCTGGACTACCCTGCAGAATTTCGGCAGACCGGTGTACTGGATTGAAATAGACAAAACCAACCCGAACCGGATGTATGCCAGCGTTGTGAATCACGCCCAGGGGCTTGGTGGAATATACATGACGAATGATTTGCAGGATGGGGCTTCTTCTGCCTGGACTCAGCTTTCGGCTCCTCCCCGGACGGAGGGTCATCCGGCTAAAATCGCGACGTTGAGTGATGGGAAAATGGTATGTACATTTGGGGCCCGCATGACGGATTACAGTGCTTCTCCTGCGGGAAAATTCACTCAAAGTTCGGGCGTTTTTATATACGATCCTTCGCTCAATTCCTGGACGGATGTGACGGATTTGACATCGCTTAATACCGTGAGTGGCACTTATACTGGGAAGATGGGTTGGTATTGCAACGATATTTATGTGGATCCGAATGATGCGTACGACAGCACCTGGTATGTGGGCGTTTCGGCCGGCTGGGGATGGACGGATGCTGCAGGAAATGCCACTCCGAATGACCAGGGGGCACTTATGAAAACAACCAATCGCGGAAATACCTGGACCAAATTGCTGGGAGAGTCAAACGGGTTGTCGGCCGGCAGCGGCGTTTTTTCGGCTACTATGAATCCTGCCAACCCCGATCAGTTATATGTGACCACGACCGAGGATGGTTTGTGGATGTGTTCGGATATTAATTCAGGAAGCCCTTCGATCATACAGGTGAGCGATTTTCAGTTTGGATTTCCCTTACGGGTTTTGTTTAATCCTTTCAATCAGGATAACATGTGGGTGACCACATTTGGCAACGGGGTGCATGTGGGCAATCTGATCAGTACGGGAATTGCTGAAGTTAAGAAAGCGCAGGGACTGAGGCTTTATCCGAATCCTGCATCGGGTGGATGTACTGTTTTGGTTTCAGGGCTTACCAGCCGTAGCATTTTGGAGGTTACTAATTTGCTTGGGCAATCGGTTTTGGCCTTGCCCATCTATCCCCAGACGGAGAACTACTTTTTGAATACGGACTCCTGGCAGTCCGGCGTTTATGTAATAAGCATAAACGGAAGTTCGAAAAGCAAGCTGGTTATTACCAGATAGGGCGAGTAGGTAGCCCGATTTTGGCCAAAAAACAGATTTATCGGTTAAAGTATCCTTTTTATCATGGATTTAACATTATTTAACGATTAATTCATATTGAATTAATCTGCAGAAAGGAGTGTTTGATTTACCTTTACAGCTCATACTAAAAAAAGCAACCAACATGGAAACTAAATTGAACGAAAAGGCTGAGAAGATTAAAGAAAAAATCAAAGGAACAGCCGAACAATCAAAGAAGGCGATACGCGAAATTATCGAGAACAATACAAAGTATATTGGCGCTGCAATTGACTCCAACAAAAAAATTGTGGATTCTATTAAATCCAAACTCGATCAACAGTCGATCGAAGACACTGTTACAGGTAATCTGAAAAGCACTTTTGGAAAATCGGTCGAGATGGCTGAAGACGCGCTGGACAGCATCATTAATTCGTATACCCGTCAAATGGAACTAACGGTGGATTTCAATACCAAACTGGTGGATGCCATCAGGGAAGCCAAAAGTGAAAATCCTGAAAAAATTCTGAATCTGATTCACGATAATTTTGAAGCATCAAGGAACATGACCATTGACAATACCAAGGAAATTCTGGGTTTTTACAACAAGCATACGAATCTTGCTGTGAATTTTAACCAGAAGTTCGGAGACAGCATTAATTCTCAGATTGATTCTCTTTTTAAAATTCAGAGTGCCGGGTTGAATCGTTTTACGGATTGGGCTACTGAATGGTGGAAACAGGGGGATAAGAAGTAAATCCTCTGTCGTTTGAACATTGTGCCATTTGGTCTCATTTATTAGTTTTCATTGGCTTTTTGGAGAAGTCGTTGTTTATATTTGTAGTCTAACCCCCAAATCGTACTAAAATGAAAAAGTATTTTTTAGCATTGGCATTCGGTTCGTTTGTACTGCTGTCTGGCGCATATGCGCAGCAAGCAGGTGCAAGACCAAAAATGGATCCTCAGGCACAGACAGATAAGATGAGTACTGAGCTGGGTTTAAATGATGATCAGAAAGCAAAAGTATTGACCCTCAATACAGATGTGAGCAAAAAAATGGAAGCCCTGAAAGCCAGCGGTGAGGATAAGGATGCTCAGAAGGCTGACCGTAAAAAAATTGAAGCGGACAAGGATGCATCTCTTAAAGGTATTTTGACTCCTGATCAATTCGCCAAATATACCCAAATGAGGGAGGAAGCCCGCAAGCAGCACCAGGCTCACTAATCAGAGTAAAAGCTTTAAGCAAAAAACAGACCCTCATAAGGGTCTGTTTTGCTTTGTATTATTTTACGTTGAACCGCAGAAGTGCCTGATTTTCGATAAAGGCCTGAAGGTGGTCGGACGTTTTTACGGGTCCTACACCTTCAGGGGTTCCGGTAAAGATGAGGTCGCCTTTACGCAGCGTGACAAATTGAGATACATGGGCAATGATCCTGTTGAAGGAAAAGAGCATGTCTTTGGTATTGCCTTTTTGAACAGTTTGTCCGTTAATCTCCAGATGAAAGTTGATGTTTTGAATATCGCTGAACCTTGTTTTCGAAAGGAATGTCCCCAGTGGAGCTGATCCATCAAACGCCTTGGCTTTTTCCCATGGCAGTCCTTTTTTCTTGCATTCGGACTGAAGGTCCCGGGCGGTGAAATCAATGCCAATACCTATTTCATCGTAATAGGAATCTGCAAAATCAGGGTCGATGTGTTTTCCATTTTTTGAAATTTTTAAAACGATTTCTACCTCGTGCTGAATATCACGGGAGAAGTCGGGGTAAAAAAAAGGCTTTCCATTGAGGATGCAGGCGGTGTCGGGCTTCATGAAGAAAACCGGCTCAGGAGGAGTTTCGGATTTCATCTCGGCATTGTGCTTTGGGTAATTCTGCCCTATGCAAATAATTTTCATTGCTGTTTTGTTGCGGCTGAACGCAAGCGAATCTGGGTTATTATTTTTTTTGTGTAAAGGGGGAAGTCCCCGTCCATCATCCAGCGGTAATAAGAGGGTTCGCTTTGAAAGACGAGTTCGACTTCCTTGCCGGTGTGTTTTCCGAAATTGAACACCTCTTTTCCGGCTTTATTGAGAACGATGCGTCCGGCGAGATCAACGTTTGAGTTTTGGGTGGAAAATTCGTGAAGATAGGAGGTGTCGTTTTTAAGATCGGGATATTTGTCAAGCTGGGCTTCCAGGATTTCAAAAGTCGCCAGCGTGTCTGCTTCGGCACTATGGGCATTGTCGAGGTTTTTCCTGCAATAAAAGATAAAGGCTGCAGAAAGCGTGCGCTGCTCTTTCTTGTGAAAGATATTCTGGACGTCGATGAGTTTTCGGCCCTTGACCTCGAAGTCGATGTTCGCCCTCATGAATTCTTCAACCAGCAGGGGCAGGTCGAATCGGTTGGAATTGTATCCGGCCAGGTCGCAGTCGGCTAAAAAAGAGGACAATTCTGAGGCGACTTCCCTGAAGGCAGGGGAATCTTTTACATCCTGATTGCTTATGCCGTGAATGGCTGTTGCCTGCTCGGGAATAGGAATTGTGGGATTGATGCGTTTGGTCTTGATGTCCTTTGACCCGTCGGGATGAACTTTGAGAATAGAAATTTCAACGATGCGGTCGGAGCCGACGCTGATGCCGGTTGTTTCGAGATCGAAAAAGGCAAGTGGACGTGTTAGTTTTAGTTGCACAGATTTTTAGTTAGAAGTTATGTCTTTATTGAGCTGAAAGTCTTGTTTTTTTTCAGGTTGAAATGGAACGTCGGTTATGGTTAACAGGTAATTGTAATCTTCGTATCCGGGCGCTTTCACGGTAACGGTGTATTTGCCAGGTGTGAGCGCCATGACGTATTTTCCTGTTTCCCTTACGGCCGTGTATTTCTGAATTTCCCTGGTTTCGTTTTTAACGGAAACAATTTGCTTTTTCAGGTAGGGGCCCATGGTGTCGGATGTGCTGATGGTACCGCTTACTATGCAATAGCGGTTGAAGCTCTTGTTGAATTTTATTTTATACAGATCGAGGTCGCCGTAGCCCCCGTCCCTGCTGGAAGACAGGTAACCGTAACAACTGTCTGAGGTAATGGAGATGCTCATGTCATCATCGGGGCTGTTGATGGGAAATCCTAAATTTTCAGGCGGAGACCAGGTATTCGTTTCGTCGGAATAAACCGATTTGAAGATGTCGAAGCCACCCATGGAAGAATGGCCCTGAGATGCAAAGTAGAGGGTTTTACCGTCGGGTCCTAAATGAGGGTAGTCTTCTTTGTATTTGGTGTTGATCTGGTTTCCCATGATCTGCGGCAAGGCCCATTCGCCGCTTGGAAGCTTTTTTACGCTGTATAAATCGGTTTCTCCGAATCCGTCGGAGCGCTTGCTGGCAAATACAATAAGGTCCCGGTTGTTGGAAATGGAGCCTGATGTTTCAAATCCTGAATTGACGTCCATGTCGAATTTAATAAGTTTTGAAAAGGCATTTTTATTGGTTAATTCTGAATAGTAAATGTTTCCAACGCTGTCAATGTGATCGAGGTAAACGATCATTATTTTCCCGTCCGGAGTAATGTCAACGGCCTGTTCGTCAAGAGCCGTGTTGATCTGAGAGCCTATGTCTTTAGCCTTTTGCCATACCCCGTCTCTGGGATATGAAATGTAAATATCAGAGGAATAATAGCCATCCATTTCGGGCTGCAGACCGGATGACCGGGGCCTTCTTGAGGTGAAGATCATAAAGGATTCATCGGAGGGAATCAGGGGATTGTAATCGGGAAATTCGGAGTTGACCTGTTTGCCCAGGTTCATGTAGACTGCATCCAAAGGAAATTTGACGAGCTCTTTGGCGTTATTGCAGGTTTCAATCTGCCGCTCTGCCTGCTGAAGCAGAGCGGATTTCGAAACCTTGGTGCATTTTTCATAGGCATCGATCGCTTCGTCAAACCGATAGGCATACTGGTAGGCTTTTCCCAGGTAGAAAAAACTTTCAGCATCCGGCTTGGGTTGCTGACATACAAATTCGATGTAAGGGACTGCAGCAGCTTTGTTGGTAGAAGTGTTGAGGTAGCAAATAGCTGTTTTTAGATTGTAGTCCACGTTTTTGGGCTGCTGTTTGGTCAGTTCGACAAATATCGGAAGTGCAAAAATGTAGTTGTGATGGGTAAAGTGATCTTTCGCTATTTCGGGGTTAGCCGGAGGCGCTTTTTTGACTTGTGCGTAAATTCCGGGGGCCCAGAGCAAAAGTGCAGAAAAGAAAAGCAATGGTTTCAAAAGGGTTTTCCCGAAAGGACGGATAGCTGCAGTCATCTATTTTTTTATTGTCAGGACAATGTCCTTTTTTATTTCGGGCTGATAGGATCCTTTTTCAAGAATTACAATCGTTTCGGTATAGGGTTCATATTGTAAGGTTCCTGTACTTTCAATGGATATGGAATAGCGGCCGGGCGTAAGAGCCATGATGTATTTTCCGCTTGTCGCAATAGGGGTAAAGTACATGGGCAGGCGGTCTTTGTTTGACAAGTCGGTGGCGGTAATGGTCGCTTCTATTTTGGTCTGCGTGCTGTCATTCGTGCTGATGTGTCCCGAAACACAGGTAACCTGCTGATCGGTCGTGTTGAAGCGGATTCTCCAGATATCCAGGTCTCCCATTCCTCCGGCTCTTACCGCCGAAACATAGGCAAAGCGCTGGTCCTGGGTGAAGGAAATGGTATAATTGTCATCGGTTGTGTTGATCGGATAGCCCAGATTCTGTGGTTCTGACCAGGTGTTGTTTTCAGCATCGTATTCGGATTTGAAAATATCGTAGCCGCCCATGCTGGAATGGCCCTGGGAAGCAAAGTAGAGGGTTTTGCCGTCTTCTGACATATGGGGGAAATCTTCGTTGTATTGGGTGTTGATGGTCTTTCCCAGGTTTTGGGGTAAGGCCCACTGTCCGTTGGGCAGTTTCTTTGCCATGTAAAGATCGGTTCCTCCGAGACCGTCAGGGCGTTCGCTTGCAAAAAAAATAATTTCTCCGTCAACGCTGATTGAACCTGACGTTTCAAACCCGGAGTTTACAGTGCTGTTCAGTTTGATCAGTTTTTGAAATTTATTGTTCACAAATCTGGACATGTAAATATTTCCCAGACTGTCAATGTGGTCAAGGTATACCATCATCGTGGAGCCGTCCGGTGATAATCCAACGGCTTGTTCATCAAGTGAGGTGTTTACGGGACTTCCGATGTTGCTGGCCTTCATCCAGTTTCCGTCTTTAACGGTTGTCATGTATATGTCGGATGGATAAAGCCCGTCCATTTCCAATGAATTGCTTTTTCCGCCTTTTCTGCGACTGGTAAATACCATGAACGATTCGTTGGTGGTGGCAAACGGATAATAATCGGCATATTCAGAGTTAACTTCTTTGCCCAGATTTTCAAAAGTCACATCGAGAGGGAATTTTATCAGTTCTTTTCCGTTGTAACAGGTTTCGATAGCCCTGTCAGCCTTCTCAGCATCCTTTCGGGAAGTTTTTTCTTTGGCTTTTGTGTAAGCTTTAATGGCCTCGTCGAAACGGTTCGCGTATTGATAGGCTTTACCCAGATTGTACCATATGTCAGCGTCTGCTTTGTCCATGTTGGTAATCTTTTCGAGGTATTGAATGGCTTGTGTTTTGTTCAGATTGGTGTTCAGGTAACAGAGTGCAATTTTCAGATTGTAATCGTAGCTGTCGGGTTCTCTTTTGATCAATTCTTTGTAAACCCTCAGAGCAGACTGAAAATTTTTGTGATCGAAATGTTCCTGAGCTTCTCTGGGGTCAATAAACCTTGTGGTGGAGGGCTTTTGAGAATAAAGTGTTTGGGTAAAAAGAGCAGGAAGCAAAAACAGTTGAAACGTTTTCTTTACGAAAAGGTTCATTTTACGCTTATGATTTTCATTTCGACTCTCCTGTTCATTTGCTTGCCTTCGTCCTTGTCATTGGAAGCAATCGGTTTGGAAGAGCCGTATCCCAATGGAACCAAACGTTTGACTTCAATTCCCTTGTAGTAATAGGGTGCTATGTAGTAGGATTTTTGATTGTTGACCAGGTAAGTGACCACCGCCTGGGCTCGCTCCTGGGATAGTCTTAAATTTGCAGGTTCGGCTCCGGAATTGTCTGTGTGTCCTGATATTTCTACCCTGAGCATTGGATTTTGGGAAAGAATGTCGTACACTTTTTCGAGTTCAATTTTCGAATCTTTTGTCAGGGTGGCCTTGCCGGTTTCGAAAAAGACATTTCGCAGAATTACCGATGAGCCAGCCGACACTTTTTCAATTTTCACATCCCGCTTTATGGAAGAAAAATCTCCTGTAGCGGGGATGTCCAGGTTTTCGGAGTGAAACAGATAGCCGTTTGTTTCAAACGAAATGTTGTAATTTTTTCCTGTTTGAAGGGCCGTGTAATAGAGTCCTGAATCATTGAGGGTTTGAAATGTTTTTACGATTGCCCCGGTTGCATTGTCCTTAACGATGACCTTTGCCTCAGCGATGGGTTTTCCGTCGGATCCGCGGATTACTCCGGTTAAGGATACATCTCCGGATTTTTTGGTTTCAAAATTGACCAGCTTGAGACGCACTTCTTTTTTCAATTCCTGGTACGAGGATCCGGGTTCTATTTTTAGTTGTTCGGTTACCGGAAGGTATCCTTCGGCTTCGAATGCTATGGTATAGGTTTTTCCGGTTGTTCCCGGACTCAATACCATCAGGTATTTGCCTGTTTTTACGTTGGGCCGTATTTCCTGAACCAGTTCCCCTGTTTCAAGATCAGTGGCTGTAATGCGCACATCCCTTGAAATGTTTGCAGAACTTCCGTCAAAAGTTAAAAACCCGATCAGAAGTGTTGTTGGGTTTACAACAGAAGAAGCAAGCGTCATTTTGAACAGGTCTTTTTCACCAATACTTCCTTCCCTGGCTGAGGAAAAATAGGCTCTTTTCCCGTCGGTTGACAATACATAATAAATGTCGTCGCCGGTTGTATTTATCGGGTATCCCAGGTTGACCGGTTTGGACCATTTAATGCCGCTTTGTTTTTTATTTGTTGATTCTGAACGAACGGAGTAAAAAATATCAAATCCGCCCATGCTGCCCGGGCCATTGCTGCTGTAAAACAGGGTAACGCCATCGGGGTGGATGAACGGGGCATCTTCGTCGTAAGGCGTATTGATGGAGGGCCCTAAATTAGTCGCAAGGCTCCAGTCTCCATTGGGAAGCTTTACACATTTGTATATATCCCGTCCTCCGTAACCTCCGGGCCTGTCACTTACAAAATAAAGGGTTTGATTGTCCGCAGAAATACAGGCATGGGTCTCCCAGTATTTGGTGTTGATATCGGACCCCATCGGAAGGGGTATACTCCAGGAAGATCCGTCGAAGTTGCTATACATAATGTCCCCTCCGTTTTCAGGGGAGAAAACAAAAAGCTGGTGGCCATCGGCAGATAAGCCGATGGCAGCATCGTTTTCTTCTGTATTGATGTAGCGACTGATCAGTCTGGGTTTTGACCATTTGTTTTCGTCTGTTTTGTTGCTGATGTAGATATCTTCGAAGTACTGCCCGTCAGGGGTTTTATCATCTGTAATTCCTCCCGGACGCCTGGATGTAAAAATAAGCGTTGATTCGTCGGCATTGATAACCGGGCAATATTCGGGATAAACGGTGTTGAAGTTTGGACCTAAATTTTCAATTTTTACATCCACTTTGTTTTTCATCAAAAGTATCCCTGCATTGCATTGCTCCATGTGTAATTTAAGGTCGGCCGGAACTTTTTTGTCCGGAAATATATTTGCGCAATACTGAAATTTTGTGAGTGCTTTGTCGAACTGGTAATTGACCTGATAAGCTATCCCTAAATAGTAATGGGCCATTGGGGGAGCCTGTACTTCGGTCGCTTCGTATTCTGAATAATGATCGGTTGTATTTTTACTTGCTTTTTCGAGAAACCGGATCGCTTTTGCTTTGTCATTTATATCATGGGAATAGAGGTAAGCCATTCCCAGTTTATAACGGATATTGGCGTTTGTGGAGTCGAGCAAAAACGCCGCATGAAAATTGCTGATGGCTTCGGTATAGTTTTTTTCAAGAAACAGCTTATTTCCTTCTTCAAAGAAATTTTTATAGGCCTGAAAATCTTTTTGTGCTATGCCTGAATTTTCAAGGGCAAGAAAAAATAAAAAGAAGGCGAAAAGTATTTTTTTAATCACATGTATCGGATTAGGTTGATATTTGCAAGCATCTGAAATTCAAATTATTGAACAAAGTTGTGATAATGGAAAATGCAAATGCGAATTTAAGGTTTATTTGCATAAAATGACATAAAATGAATTAAACCTCACTACCTCCTCCGGTCTATACTAACCAAGGTGTACTCCCTTTTTTGGGGTTTGCAGTCACATTCGATTGCGGAAATAAGTATAAAATACGGAAACCAGGGTGACGTATTAAGAAACAAAAATGTAATTACCGGAACATTTTGTTGGTACATTTGAATCGGAAAAATAATCTAAAACCGACTGACTTATGCTGATGATTAAAAAACTCTGGGATGAAAAACCTTTGACGCTCATTTTGTTTTCTGCCGGTTTTTTCAGACTGCTTGCCGTTCTTTTTTCAAAAGGTTTTGGCATGCATGATGACCATTTTCTTGTGATTGAAATGGCTCAATCCTGGGTGGATCACTCGTATTATAACTGGCTTCCTTTCGGAGACTCTCCCATCCGGACCGCAACAGGCCATAGCCTGTTTTATACCGGATTAAATTTCCTGATGCTGAAAGCCATGGCGATGATGGGTCTTACGGATCCGCAGCTGAAAATGTATTTTATTCGTTTTGTCCATGCTGCATTTTCATTGCTGGTTGTTTACTATGGATTTAAGATTACCGAATTCTATTCAGGGGCAAAAGTCGCACGGATAGCCGGACTGCTGTTGGCTATTCTTTGGTTTATGCCTATGCTGAGTGTCAGAAACCTGGTGGAGATGGTTTGCATTCCTTTTCTGATGGCTCCGGTCTGGTTAATTATTAAGAACGGGGAAATGAAAAAAAAATCGATTTACCTTTTGGCCGGATTGGTGGCAGGAACGGCATTTTCGATTCGATTTCAGAGTTCACTTTTTATAACAGGAATCGGGCTTACGCTGGTCGTTGAAAAAAACTGGAGAGCGGTAATTGCCTATGGTGCGGGCACTGTTGTTTCGGTACTGCTTATACAGGGATCAATCGATATGTTTCTTTGGGGCAAGCCTTTTGCCGAATTTATGGGCTACGTGAAATTTAACAGGGAGCATGCCTATGATTTCGTCACGCACGGAGCAGAGACCTATCCTTTGCTGATCAGCGGGATTCTTTTACCGCCCATCAGCCTGTTTCTTTGGTTCGGCTATTTCAGGAACTGGAGAAAGCAATTAATTATTTTTCTGCCCTCTTTTCTGTTTTTTGTTTTTCATACTTCTTTTCCGAATAAGCAGGAACGCTTCATACTGCCTTTTATTCCGTTTTTTATTATGTTGGGTTGCATAGGTTGGCAGGAATTTGTTTCGGGTTCGGCTTTTTGGATCAAAAGGCCGAAGCTGCTCAGAAATTGCTGGATCTTTTTCTGGGCACTGAATATCCTACCGCTTTGCGTGGTATCCGTTGCCTATTCTAAACGAAACCGGGTCGAGTCGATGACCTATCTCTATCATAAAAAGGATGCCGGAATTTTGATTATTGATGACGCCAACAACGATGATATTATTTTGCCTCCTTTGTTTTATCTGAGACCTTTACGCGATAAATGGGGTGTTATACCTGTAACCAAATCGCAATCGCCCAGAAAGGTTCGGGATATTTTGAAAACTGCTGACAAAAAATATTTCCCGAATTACGTTATTTTCTGGGGAGAAGACAACATTGAAACCCGGGTCGACAGTATGAAAAAGTATTTTCCTCAACTGCAGTACGAAACTACGATTGAACCGGGGCTGGTTGACAGGATTGTGCATTACCTGAATCCGATCAATCAGAACCAGACCACCTATATTTATAAGCTATAAGGTTTGTAGTTCACGTACGGGTATTAATTAATCCAATACGGCTAAAATTATCCACAGTGCGATGGCCACTTCGTACGTTTTAGTTGTCAATTCCTTTGATTTTCACTTTGGCATACAAACTGCATAGTATAGAACGCTAACGCTTTATTAAAAACGATAAAAAACTAAAAAAAATGGCAAACAATGAAAAAGACCGCAACAACCAAAGCGGTCAACAGCAAAACCAAAAAAATCAAAATCAACAGGAAAATCCTTCGAAGCAGGGAACAACCAATGAAAATGATTTTCAAAAGCATCAAAAAAGACCCTCGACAGTTGGAAATGAACCGGCCAGTCAGAATCAGTCAAGCAAAAGCGATCCTAAAAAAAGCACCGCCTACGGTTCGGGTACTGACGTAGCTGAAGATGAAGAAGGAGAAAGTGAAAGAGACTAAGATGACAATTTCTGATTTTAAGCCGAGCCCGGAACATCTCTGGTTAAGCAAGGGCAGCTAAACTGAAATTAAATGTTGGTTTGAAATGAAGCACTGGTTGGCCAGTGCTTCGTTTTTTACAAGTGCTTCGTTTTTAACTGCATTTTTGATTTTTAACTGCACTTTTGAATGGACACTTCAGCTCACGTGTTTAGTTCTCGTCAGCAATACTTTCGACAAATTCAAATTTTGTTGAGATTCGGGCATCCTTTGTATCAACTATAATAGTACAGGAATAGTAGTTCGGGAAGTCGGTTTTTCCAACGAATGCGTCCGTATGAAAGGGTTTGAGTTCAACTATAGCCGTTGTGCTGTCGTATTGTTTGAAAATCATCTTTCCCGTAACAGCATTATTTTCCAACGGAATCCGGTGTTTGTCATACAGGTACACATACGTGTTTTGGGAGGAAAATAACAGTTCAACAAAATAATTTCCGGCTTGTTTTATCTGGCCATTGTGAGGACCCAAAGAATCCAGATAAACTTTGTCCTGAGAACAAACGGGTGTACAGAAGCCAATGCAAAACGAAACGACCATTATTGTATGGAGATTTTTAATTGGGTTCATCGTTCTTACAATTGCGTTTGTAGTTTCAGCGGAATCCGGCTTACCGGGGATAGTGCCATTCACTTTTTATTTTTTTGGTTTGAGAGGGTGTGGTTCTTCAATCTTTGTCGGATCTGTCTTGTCAGGATCTTCAATCCGTGTCGGATCATTTTTCTCCGGTTCATTCCCTCCGGGCATTGGAACAGTCGGATCAGGGTTCTTGTCTGGTTTTGCCGGAATATTTTTTTCAGGCTTTATAGGGTGAGCTGATTTATCCATGGTTTTTATTTTTTAAAATGGGTGCGACCAATTAATCACTGTTCAACTTGCTTTTGAATACTGCTCTTGCTATAAGATGTAATTATCGTGCCAAAACAGATGATTTCGGCGAATCAAGTCTGGAGCAGAACTGAATAAACAGGCAGGCAATAATTTACCCAACTTGTAAATAAAATACCTCTAAATTATTTTAGAACGTGTTTTGCAGAGGCGTATAAGCAATTTGGAAGTTTTTATTAAAGCGCATTAAAAGTATCGTTAGTCCGAAAATAAAGGAGAATTTTCACCGTTTATATACTTTTCTGTGTGTTTTTTCTCTCAAGCCCAATCAACTAACTGCTGGGACGGACGCATCTACGGTGAAAGCCCCGCCTCTTCGGGAACCTACTTTTACATACTCACTGCAACCTGCATTGACGGCACCAATAAAAAAGCACAGGGTTTTGTGGAGTTGATAAAATAATACTGTAATTCAGTAATCTGAGTTGCTAAAATCCTTTCCGCAAATACAGATTTCTTATTCTTTAAACATTCATTCAGATTTCAAGTGTCAAGGCAAGGCCACTCACACTGATTTGCTTTAAATCTCAGAAGTTTAAACGCTTAGGTTAAAAACTCTATGAATTAATCAGTAAATATAATGCTTTGGAAACAAACAGCACCCGGCTTGTGCGGGGGCTGTAAGAGGGGGGATTAAAAAGCAGCAAAATGTGACGAAAGAAAGTGACTGCAGAATCTTTCTAAATGACTATACTATTTTTGAATCGGGATTTCATTAATGAAATAAATTTATCTTTTAAATCATCCGGCAGAAAGCTGATTGAAGTAAATTTTTCAAATTCATTCAGCATTTCTTTATCATATTTATCAAGAGCTTTTTGTATCAGAGTATCTGTTAATCCTATACGTTTTCCAAACGAAACAAAGTCATATCTCCTTAATCTGTGTTTCTTTTTATGAAGACTGAGTGCAACTTCTTCCTTGTCGGATGGCATCGCCAGGTTGGCTGACATTAAGTCGTATGCCGGAGACAACTTGTATTGGTTTTCTTCATCTTTTATGATTGAAAAATTCTTTAAGTGCATATCTGAATTACCAACTAAAAAGGAGAAAATAGCAATATCAAAAAAAGTAATCAGATCAGTTGTTTTTGAAGAAGGAGATGAATATTTTGATATCAATAAACCTGCCGCTTCCATGGTGCTTTTGTATTTATCTGCACTTAATTTGCCGGCGAGTTGACAAAAATCTTCCATCGGTGCCTTTTTTTTATCAACTCTATCAAATCTTTTTGTGACATATGCTAATTGCCCGGACTCCGTTCTTAATAAAGTGTGGCGGGCAGTATTTATTCCCGCTTTTTCTGCCAGATGCATTACTAAATCTTCATTTTCGGGCATACATTCATAGCGGTCTGATTGGGGTTTTAAAATGTATTCCCCCCAAAGACCAACTATAGTGAGTCTTGATTTTTTCGGATCGGTAGAATTTTTTTTAAGACTCAATGAAAGTTTGGGTTGCACACCGGGTATTGTAACACTTCTTTTAATAATCTCTCTTGCCATCTTATTTAATTCTTCTTTTGTTAAAGAGAGAGTTGGTGGAGTTGCTGTGCCGAAGAATTTTTTACTGCATTTTGAATGAAAATCAATTTCATTTTCTTTCAAATCTTCATAGCAGTATAAGCATTTATTTGTTTTAGTTTTCATTTTATTCTCTTTCGATACTTACTGCACCTACGCAATCTTTACATACCGTTAATAATAATTCCATTCTGTCTTTTTCGTTGATCTTCCAATTATCAATTGCAATATCGAATAACCATCCTTCCGGTATTAGTCCGTCAAAAAAGGGAATCATCGATCTTTTGTCGTAGTGGGTTTGTACTTCAACCGGCAATGTTTGGCTTACCGGGCCATGAATTGGATTATTATAATACTCATCTGTGTATTTAAACCAATATCCATTTTCGTCCTGCCAAACATGACCGACAACCGTATTACTTATAATTACTTTACCTCGTTTCATCTTTTTTGCAATTCAATTCCTATAATATCAGCGTGTTGAATGACTGTAGTTAAATCATCATTTGGCTTTTTTTGCCACTCTATTGCGTCAGGGTTAGGCACGAGTCTCCATGCAACAATTTCACTTTTTGCATCTCTTATTTCTTTTATAAGAAAACCATAAAATTCCTGGTTTCCCTTTTGGGTTATTTTAACGGGTTGCCCTAAATAGCTAAACCAAAGCTTATAAGGATCGATCTTGTTTGTTGTTGTTGCTAATTGATGTCCGAACATATTTAATACCTGATTAACTTTATCAAGGCGTAACGCTGAACGACCTTGTTCCAGATCACGGATAAAGTGAATACCTACACCAGCCATCTCCGCTAATCGCTCTTGGGTAAGTTTCAGTTTCTCCCGGTTGTATTTAACAAAAGCCGCTATATTAGTTATCTCTTTCATTATACTAATATTGTATAATATGTAAATTATTTGTTTTTTATATACAAATATAGTATAAATATTTAAATTATAACTTAAAATATACAAAAATCGTATAATATTAAATGATATTCAGATGATTATTGTAAATTTTTTCTGCTGTTTCGATACAGCGATGGTTACCGGTATTAATCAAATCTGCATAGACTAAAAGCGGCGGCACAAAATTATCCTTTACTTCCTCATAATCCCAAAACTTTTTATAAATCCTGACATTGCCTTCCGGGTCAGGGCTGTATAAAGTGTAAGAACTGCAGGTTTTAAATAGTTTGTGAGCAAGTCCCCGGCCGGCTCTCCGCCCCACCATGTTTTATCCGGTTTTAAAGTAATATGTTTCCAGTTTGCAAAATCTTCTTCTTTCAGAAAGCGGAATTTGCCGATCTCCAGTTCCGGCTTTAATTTATCTGCATAGTGCGTGATCCATGCATCAAGCAAAGCCTTTTTATTGGCAAGTTTATACTCGTCCTTATTCATCCTTAAAAGAAAAGCCTTCTCCTTTAATCCATTCAGAACATAATTAACATAACCTAATGCAATCCCGGTTCTGCCCGCAATCTCACGGTATGTGGCGTTGACAAAACGCTCAGCAAGTAAAAAAAGAAATACAACTTTTAATCCCGTTTTGGTGAAAGCCCGGTTGATTTTTTCTTTTTCCGCCGGGAGCTGTTTATTTCCATCTATCCGTAAAAGTGTCTTTTTGTGCTTTAACCAGACATTTCCATTCTCTTCCAAGTAAGCAATGTTATGATTGCGTAATTCTTCTTTTAGCTTAGGGAAAAGATGGTTGGTGATGACGATCAGCGGAGGATGCTGCAGGGCGATTTGATATAACCCAGGCAAATGAATTTCCCGGAGATTATTCTTTATTTCCGCATTGAGTTTAACTGCGCCCTCTTTAAATAAAAATTCCATCTGACCGCCCATTTCCTTTTGGGCAACAGGCTTTCAGCGACATTTAATATGTGTTGCCTTTTGGAAATTTTCGATTGCCCTGTCTATTGTCGCTTCCATGTTCAATAATATTAATTGTTCAAGAATCTTGAATATTAAAATTTAGTCAACAATTAGGGATTTTGCAACTTAATACCATAATAAATGTGGGCGCTGAAATAGACGAGTTTGAGAAAAAAATGGATGAAGAAAGTCAACAAAAGTGACTGCAGAAAGTGACTGTAGAAATGCGAAAGCCCCTGATTTATTCAATCAGGGGCTTTTTTAATGTCGGGATGGCGGGATTTGAACCCACGACCTCCAGCACCCCATGCTGGCGCGATACCAGGCTACGCTACATCCCGTTTATACAACCTTTGCCTGCTAAAAGGCGTAAAATTTAAGGTTGCAAAGTTATCATTTTTTACTTAGAAAATCAGTTGCTTTTCAGTCTTTGGTCAAATTCGTTACAATTCGATCAATACAGACTAAAATTGGGGTTATTCACTTTGTTTAAAATCTGTTAAAAAACCTTTATGGACTTGATGTTCACTTCATTGAATTGTTATATATTTGGTTCAAAGCCTGATTTTTAATTGGGTGGCGATGTTATTAGTCAGATGAAGAGAAGTATACGAATTCGTTTACTTGTTTGTTTTTTTTTCCTTGGCTTCTCCTTGGCTCTTTTTTCTCAAGGCGCACCCCAGGGAATAAACTATCAGGCTGTCGCGCGTGATAATTCGGGTAATCCTCTTGCAAATAAATCTATCGATGTTGAGTTTCAGATTACCAGCGATTCTTCCACTACCTATACGGAGAGTTTCAGTTCGGTTGCAACCAATCAATTCGGATTGTTTAACCGGGTAATCGGTACCGGTGTTGTTTCAAGCGGGACGTTTACTGGAATGCGATGGGGAGTCAGCTCTTGTTTCATTGAGGTTTTTGTCAGGTATCCATCGGTTTCGGGCGTATATCAATCCATTGGAAAAACTCAATTTATGTCGGTTCCCTATGCCCTTTATTCGGGAAATGGAAAGTCAGGCAATACCTGGTACACTGGTTCAAGCTTTCCGGGCAGTGCCAATAATGGGGATTTGTTTTTGAATGGATCGAATGGTGCGATTTATATTTATAATTCGGGAACCTGGTCTCCAACGGGTGGAAATTTAATGGGACCAACAGGAAGTCTGGGGCCGACAGGTGCCGCTGGTGTTACAGGTCCGACTGGCGCCAGTACGGGCGTAACCGGACCGACCGGAGTTGAAGGTAATACCGGCGCAACGGGAGCAACTGGTGCTACAGGGTTAATCGGAGTTACCGGCGCTACAGGATCAGGCACAACTGGAGCAACAGGTAGTACGGGTGCTACGGGCGTAACCGGCGCCACGGGATCAATTGGAGTTACAGGAGCAACAGGATCGGGGGCAATTGGAGCGACAGGTAGTACGGGTGCTACGGGCGTAACCGGTGCCACAGGTTTAATCGGAGTTACAGGAGCAACAGGATCGGGCACAACTGGAGCGACAGGTAGTACGGGTGCTACGGGCGTAACCGGTGCCACAGGTTTAATCGGAGTTACAGGAGCTACAGGATCGGGGGCAACTGGAGCGACAGGTAGTACGGGTGCTACGGGCGTAACCGGCGCCACGGGATCAATTGGCGTTACCGGCGCTACAGGATCGGGGGCAACTGGAGCAACAGGTAGTACGGGTGCTACGGGCGTAACCGGCGCTACAGGGTTA
>JABDFU010000010.1:11305-61428 GCA_013286385.1 Bacteroidota bacterium | reverse complement strand
GGGAACCGATGGATCAGGTTGCACTGCTACTTCTACCGTTACCATAACTGTTGATCCAAACCTTACCGCCGGTATCAGCGGAGGATCCTCGCCTATCTGTTACAACACCTCTACCGGCACATTTACTGCATCAGGCGGCGGTGGTAACGGAACCTACACCTATCTCTGGTACGAAAACGGCATCTCTACAGGAGTGACCACTCAAACTTACATTCCTGGAGCCTTGACCGCCAATGCAACGTTTTATTGCGCGATTACAAGCGGAATCTGCGGTACTGTTAATACCTCCAGTACTACAATTACAGTGGATGCAAACCTTACTGCCGGCATCAGCGGAGGATCCTCGCCAATCTGTTACAACACCTCTCCCGGTACATTTACCGCAACAGGTGGAGGTGGCAACGGAACCTACACCTATCTCTGGTATGAAAATGGTGCCTCCACCGGAATCACTACGCAAACTTTCAGCCCCGGCGCCCTCACAAGTTCCAGTACATTTTATTGCGCGATTACAAGCGGAAGCTGCGGTACTGTTAATACCTCCACTACTACAATTACAGTTGATGCAAACCTCACAGCCGGTATCAGCGGAGGATCCTCGCCAATCTGTTACAACACTTCGCCAGGAACATTTACAGCAATAGGTGGTGGCAATGGAACCTATAGTTATTTTTGGTATGAGAACGGTTCTTCCGCCGGAGTAACCACTCAGACTTTCAGCCCCGGCGCCCTCACAAGTTCCAGTACATTTTATTGTGCAATAACCAGCGGAGGCTGTGGTACTGTTAACACCTCCACAACAACAATTACAGTTGATCCGGGACCCAATGTTACTACAAGCGGTACTGTAACAGTCTGCACTGGAAATTCTACGGGGATAAGCGCAGGCAACGCCTCAACTTACCTCTGGCAACCCGGCAATCTCTCCGGTGCCAATCAGACGGTCAGCCCAGGCTCCACCCAAACTTACACCGTTACCGGAACCGATGGAAACGGCTGCACTGCCACTTCTACCGTTACCATAACTGTTGATCCGGGGCCCAATGTTACTGCAAACGGTACTGCAATAATTTGCACTGGGAATTCTACGGGGATAAGCGCAAGCAACGCTTCCACTTACCTCTGGCAACCCGGCAATCTGTCCGGCGCCAATCAGACGGTCAGCCCAGGCACCACCCAAACTTATACCGTCACCGGAACCGATGGAAACGGCTGCACTGCTACTTCTACCGTTACAATTACAGTTGATCCGGGACCCAATGTTACTGCAAACGGTACTGCAATAATTTGCACTGGGAATTCTACGGGGATAAGCGCAGGCAACGCCTCAACTTACCTCTGGCAACCCGGCAATCTCTCCGGTGCCAATCAAACGGTCAGCCCAGGCGCCACCCAAACTTATACCGTTACCGGAACAGACGGAAACGGTTGCACCGCTACTTCTACCGTTACCATAACTGTTGATCCGGGCCCGAACCTGACAACCAGAGGAACATCCACTATTTGTTTCGGTAATTCGACAGTAATTTCTGCTGCCAATGCGTCAAATTATAGCTGGCAGCCTGGTGCATCGCCTGGAGACAGTCTGACCGTCAGTCCGGTATCAACACAAACCTATACCGTTTCTGGTACAGATGGATCCGGCTGCACGGCTACCTCCACTGTAACTGTAGTTGTGGTTTCTCAGGTTCAAATTACTACGAGTAAGGATTCTGATATCTGCACTGGCGCAGAGGCAATTATTTCAGCTGCCGGGGCAAGTAGTTATACCTGGCAGCCCGGGAACTTAACAGGCTCTGCTCAAACAGTCAGTCCGACGACATTAACCGTTTATACAGTTACAGGATCAGATGCGGAAGGCTGTACGGGTATTGGAACGCTCACAATAACGGTTAATCAGTTGCCAGTTGTAGTTGCATCAGGTTCAAACCTGCTTTGTTACGGCTATTCGACCGGTACTGTAAATGCCAATGCATCTTCGGGCCGGCCATCCTACAGTTACTATTGGCTGCCGGGAGGAGCAACTTCCCCGACAGTAGCTGACTTAATTGCAGGTACGTATACAGTTACAGTAGCCGATGCAAATTCGTGTACTTCATCCTCTTCAGTAACAATCACAGAACCCGATTCCATCAGTATAAACGGCAATGCTGCTTCGACATGTAACAAAAATAACGGTTCGCTGAGTGTCAATCCTGCAGGCGGGATAGGGCCTTACGCATTTAACTGGCAACCCGGCGGAGGAACAAGTGCAGTGGATTCAGGCATTGTTGCCGGAACCTATACATGTGCCATTACGGATGCAAATGGTTGTATTAAAAAAGACAGCCTGAGTTTACTGTACGACCCCGGACCGCTCATACACCTGGATAGTGCGATAACGATTACCATCAGTACAAGTACCGTACTCAATGTATCTGGAGGACTTACCTATTCCTGGACGCCAGCAGAGGACATAAGCTGTACCCAATGTCCGAACCCCAGCGTCAATCCAACCAAAGCAACCACCTATTGTGTGGTGGTTGCGGATTCCAATGGATGTAAAAGCAGCGCTTGTGAAATCATTAACATTGATTACGACTGCGGAAGCGTCTTTGTTCCCAATGCATTTTCCCCGAATGGTGATCACGAAAACGATTTTGAATGCGTCATGGGCCTTTGCATTCAATCCATGCAATTTGTAATTTACGATCGCTGGGGACAAAAAGTATTTGAGTCAACTGATCAGCAGCAATGTTGGGATGGCACATTCAGAAACGAAAAGTTAAACGCAGACGTTTTCGTTTATTTTCTGGATGCCGTATTGATTACCGGAGAAAAAGTGAAACGAAAAGGCAATATAAGTTTAATACGATAAGCCATGGAAGCACATAAAAAAGTACCAAAATTGCTTGTATCAATAGCACTGCAGTTCGCTTGTGTTCTGGTTGCACAGGCTCAGGATATACATTTTTCTCAGTTTTACATGGCACCACTCAATCAAAATCCGGCTTTTACCGGAGCTTTGTATGATATAGAAGCGATTGTAAATTATAAAAATCAATGGGAAAGCCTTTCCTTTCCGTACAAAACATTTGCAGCCTCTTTCGATATGAGAATTAAACAAACAAAATTTAAAAACGGATTTTTAGCTGCAGGTATAAATTTTTACAGGGATGAAGCAGGCGATGGAAATATGGGTACGACAGAGGCCGACTTAAATCTCGCGTATCATCTTCATTTGAACAAGCTAAATACCCTGGGGGGAGGTTTGCAAGGAGGATTTGATCAACGCAGCGTTAACTTTTCCGCTCTTCAATGGGGAAATCAGTTTGATGGAAAAAATTACAATTCCTCACTTCCGAATCTCGAACCCGCCTATATTACCCCCATAATTTATCCCGAACTGGGAGGCGGAGTATTATGGACCTACGACAATTCCAACAGCTCAAGCAAGGTTACGCAAAATGACGTTTTGAAATGGAATATAGGCGCCTCGGCATTTCACATTCAGGAACCCGGCAATTCCTTTTATTCAATTGACAATGAAAAACTGGATACCCGATTTGTTATTCACGGTGATGGTCTGATCAGCATTCCCAATACGGACTTTGGAATCAATCCGCTATTTCTCTATTACAAACAAGGCACAATAAGTGAAATCGACATTGGTGCCATGGTTCGTTATAGCCTTGCAGATTATAATTCAAAGTATACAGGTTTTGGTAAAGGGGAGACCGCAATTTCAGCAGGCCTTCTGGTTCGTACGGGTGATGCCTTTATCGTATTGATGCTTTTGAATTATGCCAATTATGCCATAGGATTCAGCTATGATTCAAACTACTCCCTGCTTACTACAGCTACCAATGGAAGAGGTGGATTAGAAGTAGCTATCCGTTACGCGGGAATTTCAGCTAAAAAGTAAGCCTTCAACGAAGATGCAGCTACCCGACTTATGCATTCCGACGGCAAAACACCGGCAGGATATGAAAGTTCAGTAGGCTGCTACCTTTCCAACACCACCTTTTTAACCTCCATCCCATTATCCGTCCGGCATTCAATAAAGTAAATCCCCGCATTTTCCGCGCTCAGATTCAGATTTATCTGTCCGCCCTGCAAATCGGCTCTGTCCGCTTTGGCAACCAACTCTCCGATTGAATTGTACACACGAAGACTCAGGTTTGAATCAAATCCTGACGGAAACAAAACATTCACATCTCCTGTGGAAGGATTGGGATAAACATTCATTCCGATAGCGGTTGTTGCTTCTTTAATTCCGGTTGGAATCGCAAGTTCCTGACAAAGAATGGGAGCAATGGCCTGTGAAATAATTATACCACTAAATGCGGCAGAATCCGAATACCAGATTCCACTATTCAGCCTCAGCCAGGCAGTCGACGGTTTAACTTCACTGCTTGAAGTGCTGACTATTACTACGGTATCAAGCGGAGAACCCGTTGCATCAAACTGTAGTCCTAAGTAATAAGGTCCTGTAACATTAACCGGATTATCAAAGTTAATGGCATTCCAATCCCCGGCTGTAATCGAATTGATGGGCACCGTTCTATTAGCAAGTACATTGGTAGGAAAACCCGCTTCGTTATCCCATACCGTTAAAGAAAGTGTATGACTTGAATTCCCTGCATACGCTTTTGCAAATGCAACCAAAGCACCTGTGATTTGAAAACCTGCCGGAGGGGCGCTTGAATAAAAATCACAATTCGCCTCATCTCCATAACTGTTGGTTCCTGTCAGATATCCCCAGGTTGAACCGTTTTTAACCGAATAATACGTCAACTCCCCTACTTTTACGGGTAAAGGAATATTTGAAATAGTATCGCACTCATATCCCACGGGCCCGTTGGTAACTGTTATATAGCAGGTTTTGGTAACTGCCGGACTGGTACCTGAACTATTACTGACGGTCAGAGTTACCGGCCAGCATCCCAGCGTGTTGTATACAATTCCGCTTGGATTCTGAACTCCTGAACTGGTTGTAGCAGCTCCGGTAAAGGTCCAGCTCCAGGAAGTGGGATTATTCGTTGAAAGGTCAGTAAAATTCAGACTTGTTCCGGGAGGAACCGCAACAAAATCGGCAATAAAATTGGCAACGGGTGGTGTTGATATTCCTGCAACACACTGAAGCGCAGCCTGTGCATTGATTCTTCCGGCTCCCATTTCGCCTACAAAACCTGAATTTCCGGAAACAGAATTGATATTTGTGCAGCTTCCGGTAAGGCAACTCAAAACCTGTTCCGGAGTTAAACTTGGATTAAGTGAGAGCATCAATCCGCAGAGCCCAGCAACCAATGGAGAAGACATGGAGGTTCCCTCCAAATAATCGTAATTCAGAATTCCACTGTTTGTTCCGGCAAAATTGGGAATGGTACTCCAGATATTTTCTCCCGGAGCACAAACCGTAATCCAGCTTCCATAGTTAGAAAAATAAGAAAATACATCATTGCTTCCGGTAGATGCAACTGCTATCGCATGCGTGCAAGCGGCCGGATAACTCGGAGTGCTCGAAGCCGAATTTCCTGCTGCGGCTACAACCAGACAGCCTTTGCTGAAAGCATAATCGACAACACTTTGGGTATAGGCAGAGGAAGAGCCGCCCCAGGAACAGTTGATAACTCTTGCTCCTGAATCAGCAGCATAAACAATTCCTTCCGCGCCAAACTCTACCGGGGTCTCACCTGAAACGAGAAAAGAAGTGTCATGCGTAACTTTTAAGGCCATTATGGTAACCCCAAATCCAATAGAAGCAACACCGATGGTATTATCGGTTGATGCTCCAATGATTCCTGAAGTGTGCGTTCCATGCTGCCAGACGGCATTCATTGCAGGAGGACTGGGATCATTGTCACCATCCGCAAGGTCATAGGATTTGGGTGAAATATGGGCAGCAAGATCAGGATGGCCTGTCCAGACTGCATTATCAACATCCGCAACTACAATGGAAGGACTCCCCACGGCAATACCCCAGGCTGCCGCTGCATTAATCTGCGGCAGATGCCATTGATTAGGGTAAATAGAATCATTTGGAGTAAAGAAAAGATGATGAAGGGTCTTCTTTTCCGCATACTTTATAAAACTTAGGCCGCTAAGTTCAGCGGCCAGAGCATCCGCCACAGCGATATTTCTGAATTGTACTTCATAGGTTTTCCGTAAAGCAACACCACTGGATTTCGGATGCTTTTGAATCACATTGACAATTCCGTACTTTGCACTGATTTCTGAAAGGAACTGCACTTTTGCAATATCTACGACTCCCTTGGCATCGGCAGGAATAAACACCAGAGCATCTTCCCGTATCTGAAAAATGATTTTCCCATCCTGATAGTCCTTCTGGACTCTTTGGGCGTAGTTCTGATTTACTGACAAAATCACAGAAACCGCGAGAAATGCAAATTGTATTTTTTCTTTCATTTTAGTATGTTTTGATATCAATTGAATCTTGAAGGTAAACCAACGTTTTTAATAAAACAAACAGAATGTGGCTTCTTTCGTAAAAATCGGACTACCTTCTTCATTCCCTGTTTCCCGGGAAATATATCCTGTTTTTCATTTCTGAATTGCGAAGGAGAAAACCCTCCCTGAGCGTGATCCATGCCACCGGCGAACATTCCATTTTAAAATCCTATTTCACCGGGTTAGAGAGTTGATAGGAGAACAGGCTCCCCAATCCCCCTCCACCGCTTTGAGCCGTCCCGAACAATGTATTTCCGGCAAGTACAAGATTTCCGCGGGGACTGGCCCCATCATTGTAATCAAAGCTATGAAGATTTACATATCCGCTGCCATCGGTATGAATTGAAAAAATGTTGCCATCGTTGCGTTCTCCTCCATCATAGGTAATACCATACAATACACTACCCAAAAGCAACAAAGAACCCGCAGGATGAGCACCATTATTTAGCCCATTGAAATCAAGAAGGTCTTTGTAACTGCTTCCATCAGTATGAACAGAAAAAACACAGCCCATTTCTCCGGCACCACCCCGTTCCGTCATGCCATACAATACATTTCCCGAAAGAGTTAATGAACCAAGGGGATGTCCTCCGTTTTTGCTATCGAAATCGAAAATGTCTTTATAGTTTGTACCATCCGTATGAATGGAAAAAATGCATCCAACACCATTTTTTGCGCTTTGAGAAAACATTCCATACAATATATTTCCGGAAATTATGAGATCCCCAAAAGGGTAAATCCCTCCCTCATAAGCCGGGCAATCGTACAATACCTTAAAACCACTTCCATCCGTGTTGACAGAGAAGATATTCCCTTGTTGATTGGCTCCTCCGCCATATGTCATACCATACAGGACATTTCCCGAAAGCAGTAAAGATCCATGAGGGCTATACCCATTAGCCCCTGTAAACTCCACCAGTTTTTTAAATCCAGTACCATCGGTATGAATGGAAAATAGGCAGCCACCAGGATGATCAGCGTTACCTCCGACCATAGTCATTCCATACATCATGCTCCCTGAAATCGTCAAAGAACCGTTGGGGGTACACCCCGTTTCCGGAGCAAAATCGAAAATATCTTTAATTCCGCTCCCATCCGGATTTATCGAAAAAATAGTACCGGAACTGGTCGCCCCTGAGTTCGCTCCGGATTCGGATTCCATCCCATACAATTTATTTCCGGAAAAGGTCAGCGACCCCCATGGATAATCTCCATACTTGAAGTTACAATCCATTACTTTTTTGAACTGAGCTTTTCCTGTTCCTATAAGAAAAAAGAAAGCAAGAATAAGAAAATAAAGGTTTTTCATTTGAGTTGTATTTGTTTTTTAATTGGGTTGAAACCCGGTCGTTAAATTAAGCCAAGCTTTTAATTCCACAAAAAGAAAATCAGGAAATACGTAAATGTCGGACAAGCATTTTCAAATTTCCACACGAATGGCTTATGCCTGCCTGCCGCAGGCATGGCAGGCAGGGCACAGGCAGGCCTATTGGCTAATCCCTATTTTTTGTCCGGAATAAATTTCAGGGAAACTGAATTCACACAGTACCGCAACCCCGTTTCCTTTGGACCGTCATCAAACACATGCCCCAGGTGCCCTCCGCAGCGGGCACAGGTGATTTCTATGCGTTTCATTCCCAATGAATAATCAGGAGTCTCAATAATGTGCCCCTTGGCCGCTTCCCTGTAAAAACTGGGCCACCCGCAACCCGCATCAAATTTCGTATCCGATTTAAACAGCACATTCCCGCATGCGGCACAGACGTATGTTCCGGGCACAAACACCTTTTCGTATTCTCCGCTGTACGGGGCTTCTGTTCCTTTTTCCCTAAGCACACGGTATTGCTCAGGAGTGAGAATTTTTTTCCAATCGGCATCTGTCTTATGAACGGTATCTGTCATAACGGTTGTAGTTGATTTGCTGCTGTCCTTCGAAGATCCGGCAGTTTGGGCGCTCTTCGTACTGTCGCCGGCACAGGCCCATAAAAATCCGGTAATTAATAATAGCGTTTTCATTCCATCACAAAGGTTAAGACCCTTTGAACTTATTTTACAACCCCGGCCCTGATTATATTCAATGCCCCCCCGGCCTTAAACCATTCAATCTGTTGAGCGTTGTAACTGTGATTCGCTTTGATCTCTTCAATTCCCCCATCACCATGGTTCAGGACCAGTGTTAACGCAACACCGGGACTAAAGGATTTTAATCCGATCACATCAATAGTATCATCTTCCTTAATCTTATTGTAATCCTCTTTGTTGGCGAATGTCAGCGCCAGCATACCCTGCTTCTTCAGATTGGTTTCATGAATCCTGGCAAAGGATTTAACAAGCACTACGCGTACACCGAGGTGACGCGGCTCCATTGCCGCGTGTTCTCTGGAAGACCCTTCTCCGTAATTCTCGTCCCCTACCACTACCGATCCGATGTCTTTGGATTTGTACATACGCTGAACAGCCGGTACACTTTGATATTCATCGGTCAACTGATTTTTAACCGAATCGGTTTTATCCGTGAAGGCATTTACTGCCCCGATCAGCATATTGTTTGAAATATTGTCCAGGTGACCGCGGTACTTAAGCCATGGACCGGCCATTGAAATATGATCGGTCGTGCACTTGCCTTTGGCCTTGATCAGTAACTTCAGTCCTTTCAGATCCGTCCCTTCCCATGCCGGAAACGGATCAAGCAATTGCAGACGTTCTGAACCTGGCGAAACCAGCACCTCAACCCCTGCACCGTTCACAGCAGGAGCCTGATATCCGGGATCGTCAACCGCAAAACCATTGGGAGGAAGCTCCAGTCCTTTGGGCTCCTCCAGCTTTACTTTTTCTCCCTTTTCATTGGTCAGATAATCCGTAAGCGGATTAAAACTCAGGTGCCCCGAAAGAACCATAGCAGTTACAATCTCAGGGGAGGCTACAAAAGCATGCGTATTTGCATTCCCGTCATTTCGTTTAGCGAAATTCCGGTTAAAGGAGGTGATGATCGAATTCTTCCGGTTCAGATCCGCAGTATGTCTGGCCCATTGTCCAATGCAAGGTCCGCAGGCATTGGCAAGCACTACTCCTCCCATTTTATCAAAAACAGTCAGAAATCCGTCCCGCTCGACTGTAAACCTGACCATTTCAGAACCCGGAGTTATTGTAAATTCAGATTTGGCCTTCAGACCTTTATCCACAGCTTGCTTTGCCAGTGAGGCCGAGCGTGAAATGTCCTCATAGGAAGAGTTCGTACAGGAACCAATCAGTCCCACATCCAGCTTTTCAGGCCAGCCTTTTTCCTTCACCGCAGCTGAAAACTTCGAAATCGGCCAGGCCAGATCAGGCGTAAATGGTCCGTTCACATAAGGCTCCAGCTCCGAAAGATTAATCTCGATAACCTGATCAAAATACGAGGCAGGATTTTCATACACTTCTTGATCTCCGCGCAAATGCTCCTTTACCCCATCGGCCAGTTCAGCTATTTCTTTACGCTCAGTACCTTTCAGGTAAGAGCTCATTTTCTGGTCGTAACAAAACACCGATGTGGTAGCACCGATTTCAGCTCCCATATTGCAGATGGTGCCCTTTCCTGTGCAGGAAAGCGAATCCGCCCCCTCTCCAAAATATTCAACAATCGCATCCGTTCCACCCTTCACGGTAAGAATACCGGCAACCTTCAAAATCACATCTTTTGAGGACGTCCATCCGCTTAATTTTCCAGTCAGTTTCACGCCGATTAACTTGGGCATCTTCAGCTCCCAGGGAAGCCCTGCCATCACATCACAGGCATCCGCTCCGCCAACACCAATGGCAATCATACCCAATCCCCCGGCATTCACGGTATGCGAATCGGTTCCTATCATAAGTCCACCGGGAAACGCATAATTTTCAAGAATAACCTGGTGAATGATACCTGCGCCTGGTTTCCAGAAACCGATACCGTATTTATTGGAAACAGAAGAAAGAAAATTATAAACCTCCTCATTTACTTTTATCGCCTGCTGCAAATCTGCTTTGGCTCCCGATTTGGCAGTGATCAGGTGGTCACAATGAACAGTTGAAGGCACGGCCACTTTAGGGCGGCCAGCCTGCATAAATTGCAAAAGCGCCATTTGAGCAGTCGCATCCTGCATAGCCACACGATCCGGGTTAAAATCCACATACGACCTGGCCCTCTCATAGGGTTTTGCCGGCAAAGCTTCAGAAAGGTGAGCATATAGTATCTTTTCGGTAAGAGTAAGCGGTTTGCCTGTCAGTTTACGTGCGGCAGCTATTTTTGAAGGAAGCGCAGCATACACCTTCTTTATCATTTCAACATCAAAAGCCATAGAATCGTTCAGTTTTGGTTAACTACTGGGTTTGATAATACTAGAGAACAAAATTAACAAATTTCTCACATTTACTCCCATCCAACCCAAAAGCAAAACCGTGGAAAAAACAGATCAATTGCCGTTCGAAAGTTTAGCAAATCGCTTCCTGATTTTTGACTTCCACTTCCCTTTTCCGGCACCCCTTCCGGGAATACGAAAGCCGTTTCAAAGGATGTACCTCCAGAACTTCGCAGAAAACATGGCCGTCAAAACCAGCTTTCGTCATCGGCGTCGTATTTCCTTTTCCATTTTTCTTTTTAGTTTACAGTTCCGAAATGTGTTCTTATCTTTCATAAAAATACAGAAATCTGCATACCGAAAGAAACAGAATCAAATGAACCGCCTGCTGTTCGAAAACATACGCATTTCCTTTCAATCCATCCGCAGCCAGTTGCTGCGTACCATACTCACAATCCTTATCATTGCTATTGGTATCATGGCCCTGGTTGGCATACTTACGTCAATCGAAGTGATCAAATCCTCCATAAACGGAAAATTCACCAACATGGGCGCCAACACCTTCACCATCCGCAACAAAGAATCCAATGTTCGTTTCGGAAAAAACGGAAACAGCCCCAAAAACTATAAGACGATCAGTTACGAAGAGGCGCAGCGATTTAAAAATCAATATGCGTTCCCGGGCACCCTGAGTTCAATATCCGTAAGAGCCTCCTCTATAGCTACCTTGAAATACCGCTCGCAAAAAAGCAACCCCAATATTGGCATCACGGGGGCTGATGAATTCTACCTGAACACATCGGGTTACGAAATAGAAATGGGCAGAAATTTTTCAACACAGGATTTGCTCCTTGGAACAAACGTAATTCTCCTGGGCCAGGATGCACGAAAAGCACTGTTTGCAAAAAGCGATTCAGCCCTGAACAAAGAAATCACGGTGGGTAGTGCAAAATACAAAGTAATTGGTGTCCTGAAAGAAAAAGGAAATGCTTCCGGTTTTGGCGGAGACAAAATCGGAATGATTCCCCTTACTTCAGCCCGAAAAGATTTTTCATCCTCCGACATGTCCTACACCATAAGTGTTCTTGCTCCCTCTGCAGCCTACATGGAAGCATCCCTGGCTGAAGCCACAGGGATCATGAGAACAATCCGTCGAATTCCTGTCGGAAAGGAAGACAACTTTGATCTCAGTAAAAGCGACAATCTGGCCCTTATGCTCATTGAAAATCTCCAGAAAGTAACCATAGGAGCCACCATTATCGGTTTTATAACATTACTGGGAGCTGCCATAGGACTTATGAACATCATGCTGGTATCGGTCAATGAGCGCACCCGTGAGATTGGCGTGCGCAAGGCACTTGGAGCAACACGGCTTTTTATACGAAGGCAGTTTTTGATTGAAGCCATTGTCATTTGTCAGTTGGGCGGACTTCTGGGGATAGTGCTGGGGGTATCTGCCGGAAATCTGCTTGCCCTGCAATTTGGGGTTGGCTTTATAATTCCCTGGGGCTGGGTGACCGGAGGAATCCTGCTTTGTGTCGGCGTTGGAATAACAGCTGGAATTTATCCGGCCATTAAAGCTTCCAGACTTGATCCGATTGAAGCGCTGAGAACAGAATAAGTTCAATGCCGGTTCCTGTTTTTAAGGTTATATTTGAAAAATAGTATTGAGAGCTTAAATTTTAGCCCTGAATGTTTAAATTACTAACCGTTATAGGCGCACGCCCACAGATCATCAAAGCTGCCGCATTGAGCAGGGCGATAAAAAATCACTACGCAAATCAGCTGAAAGAAATAATCGTGCATACCGGACAACACTACGACGATAATATGAGTCAGGTGTTTTTCAATGAACTTGGAATTCCACAACCCGATTACAATCTTCAGGTAGGCTCTGGTTCACACGGCAAACAAACCGCAGTAATGATTTCAGGAATCGAAGAAATTCTGCTGAAAGAAAAACCTGCTGCGCTAATCCTATACGGCGACACCAATTCCACTTTGGCCGGAAGCATTGCAGCCTCTAAAATCCACATACCGGTAGTGCATATTGAGGCAGGGCTGAGATCCTTTAACAAGGCTATGCCAGAGGAAATAAACCGTATCCTAACAGACCACGTTTCCACCCTGTTGTTTTCACCTACAAAAGCGGGTTTTGAAAACCTTGTCAAGGAAGGATACGACGAAAATCCACTTGCACCCTATTCTGCTGACAATCCGAAAATCTACCACTCGGGAGATGTGATGTACGACAACAGTCTGTATTTTTCAACACTGGCCGAAAAAAAAACACCCTGGATCGAAAACCTGGGTCTTCAAAAAGGCAATTTCATTTTAGCTACGATTCACCGGGACAACAATACAGATAACCCCAAACGCCTCTCTGCGCTTTTCAACTCGATGATTCATCTGGTGAAGGAATACAAAACGCAACTGATTCTTCCTCTACATCCGCGTACTTCAAAATCGCTCGAAAAAAACCTGGGAGACCGTCTTTGGCAAAAATTGAAAAGCACTTCTGAAATTTGCATCAACCCTCCCGTTTCCTTTTTAGAAATGATTGCCCTTGAAAAAAACTGCAGTCTGGTGCTGACCGATTCCGGAGGAGTTCAGAAAGAGGCCTTCTTTTTTAAAAAACCTTGTATAATACTTAGAAGTGAAACCGAATGGGTAGAATTGGTCGAATGCAAAAGTGCCATAATCGCTGATGCAGACCAACATCGCATAGAAAGTGCATACAGTTGGTTTATGAATCATCCTGACCTCCGGTATCCGCCGCTTTTTGGCGACGGAAAAGCGGCGGAATTTATCTCTAGTGAAATAGTTAAGCATTTGAATAATAGCTAATTTTAAATCAACATAAAAATAGTCCTGCCGGACCTGAACTTTCGAATATGAAAATTTCGTACAACTGGTTAAAAACCTTTTTAAATACAGAATTGCCTGCGGAAGAAGTTGCTGAAATTCTAACCCATTGCGGACTTGAAGTCGAAAGCATAGAATACAAGTCCGCCCTAAAAGGCGGACTCAAAGGCATCGTCGTGGGAGAAGTGATCAGCAAAGAAAAACACCCCGATGCAGACCGGCTGAGTCTTACCAAAGTGAATACAGGAAAGACACAGCCTTTGAGTATTGTTTGCGGTGCACCCAATGTAGCCCTGGGTCAAAAAGTGCTGGTTGCTGAAATAGGAGCCGTTCTTCACCCTATTACCGGCGAACCTTTTGAAATTAAAAAATCCAAAATACGGGGACAGCTTTCCGAAGGTATGATCTGTGCCGAAGACGAAATAGGCCTTGGAAATTCTCACGAAGGCATCCTGGTTCTCGACAACACCGCTGAAATTGGTCAACCAGCCAGCGTTTATTTAAAACTTCAGGATGATCAGATTTTTGAAATCGGCCTTACCCCTAACCGGGCGGATGCCGCATCACACCTTGGAGTAGCCAGAGATCTGGCGGCTGCGCTGAATTACAGAGCCTTTTTAAATACATCTCCCCAGGCCCCCCGGGCCCTCCGTCTCCCAGAACCGGGTCCTTATACGGTTTTGGATACCGGAAAAAAAACCGACGTTTTCGTGGAAGACAGCCTTGCCTGTCCAAGGTATTGCGGAGTCAACATCAGCGGGGTAACTGTTAAGGAATCTCCGGACTGGCTAAAAAACCGGCTGAGCTCTATCGGTCTTAAACCCATCAACAATATAGTAGACAGTACTAATTTTGTACTTCACGAATTGGGTCAGCCCCTGCATGCTTTTGATGCAGACAAAATTACAGGGGACAAAATTTTTGTAAAAAAACTTTCTGCCAAAACAAAATTTACAACACTCGACGGCGTTCAAAGAGAATTAGACAGCGAAGACCTGATGATCTGCAGTGTCACCGACCCGCTTTGCATAGCAGGCGTATTGGGTGGTGCGGATTCAGGAATATCTGCGACCACCGTAAATATATTTCTGGAAAGTGCCTGGTTTAACGCGGTTTCGGTACGAAAGACAGCGAAACGTCATGGGCTGAAAACCGATGCCTCCTTCCGCTTTGAACGCGGCACAGATCCGAATGCCCCTCTGTTCGCCCTTCGCCGTGCTCTGCAATTGATTCTGGAAGTAGCCGGAGGCGAAATCACCTCTCCTCTTACCGACATCTATCCCAGCCCTGCCGGGCATTTTAAAGTAGGTCTCTCTTATTCCAATTGCGACGAATTTATCGGAAAGAAAATCGATCCGAAAATCATAAAAACAATTCTGTTGTCGTTAGGGATTGAAATCCTGAGCGAAGGAGCCGAAGCCCTCCTATTGTCGGTTCCACCTTTTAAAGTAGATGTTACGAGGGAAGTAGATGTCATTGAGGAAATTGTTCGCATATACGGTTACAACAACATCGAAATTCCCCGTACCCTGCATTCCTCAATCACCTATTCCATTCATCCCGATCCCGAAGAAGTTCAGGATTCTGTTTCTGCTTTTTTAAGCGACAACGGATTCAATGAAATTCTCACAAATTCCCTGACACGCTCATTTTCAAAAACATCGGCTTCACCAGAAAAAAGTTCTGAAATCACCCTGCTGAATCCACTGAGTACTGATCTCCAGGTGATGCGCCAAACCCTTTTATTCAGTGGTCTGGAAGCCATTTCCTACAACCTTAACAGGAAAAACTCCGATCTCAAATTCTACGAATTCGGCAAGACTTACTTAAAAACAGCTTCGGGAAAATACATCGAAAACAAACAGCTTGCTCTTTTTCTGACAGGTAATACGTCAACTGAAAACTGGAACACCCAACATCCCGGATCAACTAATTTTTTCAGTATAAAAGGTGCTGCTACTGCGGTTTTGAATCGCCTTGGAATCGACAATACAAAAACAGACACGCCCAAATCAGACAATCCAACCCAGGCGAATGACCCAAACGACCCGCCGAGCGATCTTCTGAGTGAACACCTTCGGATATCAGCCGGAAAAAAAAGTATCGTATCTCTGGGCAGAGTGAAAAACCAGCACCTCAAAACCTTCGACATAAAACAGAATGTCTGGTACGCCGAGTTCAACTGGGACAATCTGATCGAACACCTAAAGAAAAACAAAACCGAATTCCGGGAAATTCCACGTTTCCCTTCTGTTCGTCGCGACCTCGCCTTACTTATCGACAAGCAGGTCACCTATCAGCAACTTAGAGAAATTGCCTTTCAGACTGAAAAAAAATTCTTAAACCAGGTCAACATTTTCGACGTCTACGAGGGCGAAAAACTTCAGGCCGGAAAAATCCAACCCGAAAAAAAATCCTACGCCCTCAGTTTCATCCTTCAGGACGAAAACGAAACCCTCACCGACAGCCAGATCGAAAAAATCATGGAACGTCTGCAAAAAGCCTTTACCGAAAAAGCAGGCGCAATAATTCGTTAGGAAAAGGCAATCTGCCGGTTATGTTTTTGCAACATAATTCAGGTCATCAATTTCTTTCAGAATTCTTGAAAACAACTCTGTTTTCGTCGCCCTTCTTTTTTTATAACTTACCACGTACCGCAACGTAAATTCCACATATTTTTCATTGGCAACAACCGCAATAGTGGCATCTGTTTGCGCATCTTCCAGACGGTATTTATTTTGCAATGCGTTCCATTGTTCTCTTGAAATTTGGGACAAATCCCCGGCTACTTCCTTACCGATAGTTAACAATAGAAGTTTTACTTTTTCGAAATCACTTCCATACTTAATCAGAACTTTAATTTCATCCCATAAAAAAGACAAATCACCTGAATAATTGAAAACAGGCTCCTTAAAAACAAAACTATTTGCCACAAATACAATTCTTCCATTGTATAAATCGGCATCCACCCATTGTCCGATTTCCATGATGGTTGTTCGCAGTATACCAATATCCATTACGTCCCCTTTAATGCCCCCTAATTGAACGCGATCACCGGTTTTGAAATACCCTCCTATTAAAATTGCCAACCATCCTGCAAACGAAACAATTACTTCCTGCAGAGCGAATGCTATTCCTGCTCCGGCAACACCAAAAGCGACGGTAAACCTGCCCAGTTTATCACTGTACACGAAAGCAATCAAAACGATAGTTAACGCATAACCCAAAAAATTACTGACCTTTTTGGCCTTATAATGGTGGCCATTGTCCTTTATCTTTGAAAACAGGAAACGCTGCGTAACTCTTACAATCAACCAGATAACAACAATCCCGACCAAAACGGCAATAATTTTGTCCAGTAAAGGATTCAACAAGTAGCTATCAATTTCATTTTTCATAAGAAAATTTATTTGAAAAGTTCATTCAATACCGATTCCTCCACAAGGTTCGGCATCGTCACCTTAAGTTTCTTATTTCCCTTTACCGCTCTCGTTATCGCAAAGATAGCCTCAGGATTCCGGGCCCAGCTTCTCCGGGCTATTCCGTTATTTACGTCCCAGAATAACATAGACTTCAGCCGGCGGGAAGCCTCCCTGCTCCCATCCAGCACCAGACCGAATCCTCCGTTGATAACCTCCCCCCATCCTACTCCACCGCCATTGTGAAGAGAGACCCAGGTGGCGCCACGAAAGGCGTCACCGACAAAATTCTGAACAGCCATATCGGCTGTAAACCTCGAACCATCGTAAATGTTTGAAGTCTCCCGGTACGGAGAATCAGTACCCGAAACATCATGGTGATCCCGTCCCAGTACTATCGGTGCCGAGAGCAAACCTGAGGCAATGGCCTTATTAAAGGCCTCCGCAATTCTCATTCGGCCCTCGGCATCAGCATACAGGATCCTGGCCTGTGATCCCACAACCAGTTTATTCTTTTGGGCTTCCTTAATCCAATGAATATTATCGGCAAGTTGCTGCCTGATTTCCTTTGGGGCCTTCTTCGCTATTTTCTCCAGCACCTTGCAGGCAATCCGGTCCGTGCTATCCAGATCAGCAGGATCAGCTGAAGTACATACCCATCTGAAAGGCCCGAAGCCATAATCAAAACACAGCGGCCCCAAAATATCCTGAACATAGGAAGGATACCTGAACTCCCGGTCACTACCCCCCACCTCTGCTCCTGCCCTTGAAGCTTCCAGCAAAAATGCATTTCCATAATCGAAAAAATACATTCCCCTTGCCGCCAGTTTGTTGATGGCGGCCACCTGCCTGCACAAGCTTTTTTGCACTTCCTTTTTAAACTTTTCAGGCTGCTCCCTGATCATCTGCTTTGCATCTTCAAACGAAATCCCGGCAGGATAATAACCGCCCGCAAATGGATTGTGCAAAGAAGTCTGATCAGTACCCAATTCAACTTTAATGCTTCGCTCTGCCAGTTTTTCCCATAGATCCACAACGTTTCCCTGATACGCAAGTGAAACCGCCTCAGCTTTTTTCCGGGCCCGCTCAATCCGGCCCATTAGCAAATCAATATCCTCAAATACTTCGTCCACCCATCCCTGACTAAAACGAACCTGTATTGCCTTGGGATTGACTTCAGCTATAACTCCGATAGCACCGGCAATCTTTGCAGCCTTTGGCTGAGCTCCACTCATGCCTCCCAAACCAGCGCTGACAAAAACCATTCCTGCCAGGGCCGGCTTCGACGATCCCTCCTTCACAAACTTTCTTCCCGCATTCAATATCGTAATTGTCGTACCGTGCACAATCCCCTGTGGTCCAATATACATAAACGAACCCGCTGTCATCTGACCGTATTGCGTAACGCCCAGCGCATTAAAACGCTCCCAGTCATCGGGCTTACTGTAATTGGGCACCATCATTCCATTGGTAATTACAACACGGGGTGCCTCCTTATTCGAAGGAAAAACCCCAAGCGGATGTCCTGAATACAAAACCAGTGTCTGCTCATCACTCATCTCAGCCAGATACTTCATTGTTAGCAGGTATTGCGCCCAGTTCTGAAAAACCGCTCCGTTCCCTCCGTACGTAATCAACTCATGCGGATGCTGCGCAACAGCCATATCCAGATTATTGCTCAGCATATGCATTACTGCTGCAGCCTTTTTCGAACGGGCCCGATAGTCCTTTATGGGCCTGGCAAACAATTTATAATCCGGTCTGAAACGGTACATGTAAATACGTCCATACATTTTCAGCTCCTCAGCAAACTCAGTAGCAAGCTCTGCGTGAAATTTCCTGTCGAAATACCTCAATGCATTTCTCACCGCCAGTTGTTTCTCCTCATCCGAAAGAATAGCTTTTCGATTGGGAGCATGATTAATTGAAGTATCGTAGGGTTTTACCGGAGGCAACTTCCCGGGTATACCTTGCAAAATGAGTTTCCAGAATTCTTTAGTATTAGTCTTCATCTTTTTTTTCCTTCTCTATTCTTCCTTGCTTCTTATTAAAACCATACGGACAATGCCGGCACCCGTTCTGGCAGCAATACCCCCGCTTGAGTAAATACTTTTCTGTAAACACCAGATAACCCTCTTCGCTGTAATAAAAATCTTCCGGATCAAGTTGAAGGTTGCTCGAAAACTCGCTCATGCCCTAAATTTAGCTAATTTCAACGATTCAATTCTACACTTTTTTTGAAACCGATTCAACTCCACAATCCCATTTTTCAAACCCGCGGTGTCCGGCTGCACGTTCTTCCCTTATACCTGAACGACCCCGTCATCAGCGGCAACAAACCTTATAAACTCAAATACAACCTGCTCGATGCAAAAAAGCAAGATCAGCACACGATCTTAACCTTTGGAGGCGCTTTTTCGAATCACATCCATGCAACTGCGGCGGCCTGTAAACAGGCCGGATTCAAATCCATTGGTCTGATAAGAGGCGAACAAACCCTTCCTCTGAATTCAACCCTTAGTTTTGCCAAAAAATGCGGCATGCAGATCGAATACCTCGACCGTGAAACCTACCGAAAAAAAACTTCAGCAGAATTCATTAAAAAACTTCATCAGCAATTTGGCGAATTTTACCTGGTTCCCGAAGGCGCTTCAAACGCTCTTGGAGTAAAAGGCTGCAGCGAAATCCTGAATGATGTAAATTCCAACAATTTCAACTACATCTGTTGCCCCTGGGGCACCGGGGCAACCCTCCAGGGCATAGGCCTTTCCTTGCAATCCAATCAGAAGGCTCTTGGCTTCTCTGTCCTTAAAGGAGTATCCCAACTTCAGCCCGGTCTGCAGAACGAGTCGGCTAATTTTCAAATCATCGGCGACTACCACTTCGGTGGCTACGCAAAATCCAGCCCCGAACTGATTCGCTTCACTGAAGAATTTGAAAAAACCACAACAATTCCTCTTGACCCGGTCTACACCTCAAAAATGTTTTACGGCATTTACGATCTGATTCAAAAAGGCTTCTTCAGCCCGGGTACCCGTATTCTGGCAATCCATACCGGCGGGCTTAAAGTTTTTCCTGTTACTTTTTAAGTATGAACCCGATTTTGCTTTCGATCTGCGCACTTCTGTTACCGGATTTACCATCACCATATTCAACTCAACCGGCATTACCGATAAAACGTTCAGCAGTTACAAAATTGCTGAAAACAAAGAAGCGTCTGAATTCCTGCGTCATATAAGGCCCGGTGACGGGGTTCAGTTCAGTCATATAAGTGCCTTAGATCCCGCCAGGACCCCCAAAACCCTAAATGATATTACCTTTAGAGTATTGTAGTGAACTTCCGCGAAAGTGAAAGAACAATCCAGATACCATAGAACCATCCCCGAACTTGAGCAGGAACTCCGGCAGGTAAAAGCTGCTCAGGAAGATCCTGCTCAGTTTCAACCCCTTTACGAAAGCTACTACAAATCCATATTCGTCTTTATTTTTCGCAGAACCGCAAACGAGGACCTCACAGCCGACCTCTGTTCAACCGTATTCCTTAAATCCCTGCTGCACCTGAAAAAATTCGAATACCGAAAGGTACCCTTCTCGGCCTGGCTTTTCAGGATCGCGCTCAATGAGGTAAATATGCATTTCAGAAAAAGCAAAACGGCCAGAGTGATCAGCATGGATAGTCAAAAAATAAAGGAAATTGCAGCAGAAACAGAAAATCCCGAAGATGACAAACTGCTCATGGCATCCATTACCGAATTACCCCCCGATGCCATCCAGATGATCGAATTGCGTTATTTTGAAAACCGGCCCTTTCAGGAGGTGGCACGCTTATTGGGCATTACAGAGAGCAATGCCAAGATGAAGATTTACCGGATTCTTGAAAAACTGAAAAAGATTCTGATCAAAAAGAAAATTAACTTTAAGGAGTAAATGACCAGGTACAAGATCCATATAGACCCCAGGATTCCCGGAGACGAGCAGATCAGCAAGCGCAAGGACTTCAAAAAGCTGCTTTACAATTACCAGCACGCAACCAAACCCCTTTACAAAAGCCCCCTCCACCTCTATAAAAACCGCAGGCTCTTCCTGGCCATTCTCATCACCATAGCCCTGATTTACATTCTGGTCGAAATTCTTTCAACCTGAAATTGTTAAAAATTAAAGGTTAAAAGTTAAAAAGCTCCATCGGCTTCGTTTAACTTTATTCTCCTGTTATGAACGGTATAAAGTCGCTTGCTTTTTCAATCCCAGCTCTCCTGTTTGCAGGGCAAACCCTGTATTCCCAGTCCAAACCGGTTCGCAAAAGCACACGCCAGTACATTGAGGAGTTCAGGGAAGACGCCATCCGTGAAATGCACAAGGACGGAATACCGGCCAGCATAACCCTGGCCCAGGGCATACAGGAATCCAATTCAGGCAACAGCCCCCTTGCCATATACGCCAACAACCATTTCGGAATCAAATGTGCCAACAACTGGAACGGACAAACCTACACACAGGACGACGATACCAAAGACGAATGTTTTCGTAAATACGAAACCGTTTTCGACTCCTACGCCGATCACTCTGACTTTCTCAAATCCAGGGCGCGGTACGCCATTCTTTTCCAACTGCCCATCACCGATTACGTAGGCTGGGCCAATGGCCTGAAATCCTGTGGATATGCCACTGACCCGCTGTATGCAAGGCGCCTGATAAAAATAATCGAAGACAACCAATTGTATTACCTGGATACGATCAAACCCATACCGCCCGAACTGGTCGCATCCGTAGAAAACTATTTTAGCCAGCCTGATCATTACGGGCACAAAAAAATCTACGCTCCTGCGGATGAAAAATACATACTCCCCAATGAGAAACGGGAAATCGAATACATCAATTCGCGCAAATGCATTTACACCCGTATGGGGGAAACCATAGATGAAATCAGTACCGAATACGGAATCGATCCCCGCCTGTTATACCGCTACAATGACTTTCAGAGCGATAAAAAAGCCCGGTTTAAACCGGGCATGATCATTTTCCTGCAGCCCAAACGCAACAGGGCCCGGGAAGACTCTCACACTGTCCAGGCCGGAGAAACCATGTACTCCATTTCCCAGAAATACGGAATCAAGCTAAACAAACTCTACAAAAAAAACAGACTCAAACCTGGTACCGAGGCTCCTGAAGGAATGGTGCTCTTCCTGAGAAAGCAAAAGAAAAGCTAAAGCAATTCCTTCTTCAGAAAGTTCAACAGATCCGTTCGAATGCCAACCAGATTTTCAAAAACCTGCGCATCTTTTTTCCTGAGCCTGAATGCTTTCAGGCGCCCAAGGTACTGTTGCAGAAAACCGCTGAAAAAAATACAATACCTCAACAGCAGAGGAACCACAGCGGCATAAACTGCCAACAACAACCAATTCCTGAATAAAAGTCCAACAGCCAGCAATTGCAAAAGATAATAGCCTATCCAGGAAAACCATCCCACCGTAAACCGTATAGATGCCCTGAATTCGATGTTCTTTGCCAGCTTGTATTGCGCCAATGAGCCCAGAAGGTAAGCAGGATAATTCAATGCCAGACCCAAGGCGTAAAAAGGCATTCCAAAAGCAACAGCAAAAAATTCAAACAAAACACGAAACCCTATCCCCGCTTTCAAACCTGCGGTCTGCAAATCACCATCTTTTATATCCAATTTTGAAAGTTCGTTATAATAAACTCCCGTCTTTTCCTTTAAAATAGCAAAACCGGCATCCCCACTTTCCGTTAAAGAATTTACTTTCCTGACAAACCCTGAATTTCGTTTAAATTTCCGCTCCAAATCCGCATCTTCGCTAAGTGAGACTTGCATTTCAGTGTACTGATCCACAAACAAGTCATTTTCCGGGCGCTTGATATCGATCACCAATTCCTTCATCGCCAATTCCAGATCATTTGTCAAACGAATCATTGCCCTCACTTTGTCTTCCAGGTAAAGAGCCTGATAATTTTTTACAGCAATGGGCTTGCCAAAATTTATCAACAGTTCTGATCCGAATTCTTGAGGATTTGAATAATTATGGCCAACCGGCAAAATCACAAGGCCTGAATTGAAATCATTCTTCTCCTCCGTTTCAAAAGCTATGCGTGCAGCACCCTTTTTCAGTTTTCGTACTCTTTTTTCCTGAACGCAAACAGCTTCGGGATAAATAATAAGTGCATTTCCCTGAGAGAGAACCTGCTCACTGATTGTAAACGTTAATTCATTTTTCTTCAGATTACCAGCGCCTTCTGACAACCTGTAAATAGGAATAAGTTTCAGTGCCGTTAAAAGTCTTCGCAAAACCGGATGCTCAAAAACATCTCCGCGGGCAAGCGAGAACAATTGACGCCTGCTGTTTAATTGCAGGCTAATGGGATCCATAAAAGCGTTCACATGGTTACCACAAATCAGCACCGGCCCTTTTTCAGGAAAATAATCCCGGTTAGTAATCCGAACCTTGTAATACAGACGCATGGCCGGTTTTACAACAAGCTTCATCAATTCGTAAAAGAGAGAAAAGTTTTTCATTTCCCGAATAAAAGTCGCTCACCTTTTTTGCTTTCATCAAATTGTCCATTGGCATAGGCCAGATGACCTGAAACAAAAGTATGTGTGACACTCGAATTAAAACGCGTACCCTCAAAAGGCGACCAGCCGCATTTGTATAGAATATTCGAAGGCTCAACCGTCCAGGGCGAATTTAAATCGACCAAAACAAGATCGGCGTAATAACCCTCCCGTATATAGCCTCTGTTTCTGATTCCAAAACAATCGGCAACCGCATGACTCATTTTCTCGGCAATACGCTCAATTGAAATCTGCCCCATTCTGCTCAACTCCAGCATGGCCACCAGAACGTGCTGCACCAAAGGTCCGCCGGCAGGTGCTTTCAGGTAGGACTGCTTCTTCTCTTCGACCGTATGCGGCGCATGATCAGTAGCAATAACATCAATCTTATTTTCCAAAACACCTCTGCGGATTGCAGACCGGTCTTGTTTACACTTGATAGCAGGATTCCATTTGATAAAATTGCCCTTTTCAGTATAATCCTCATCACAGAACCACAGGTGATGAATACAGGCCTCAGCCGTGATTCGTTTTTCTTTCAGCGGCTTTGTTGAATCAAACAAACTCAGCTCCTTCTCCGTGGAAATGTGAAGAATATGCAGGCGGCTATTGAATTTCGTGGCAAGCTCAACAGCCAGGGAGGAGGAGGCATAACAGGCCTCCGTACTGCGGATCAGGGGATGGCATTCAACGGCCATCCCTTCCCCGTATTTCTTTTTAAACAGTTCGAGATTTGCCCGTATGATTCCCTCATCTTCGCAATGAACGGCGATAAGCATGGGACTCTTTGAGAAAATATCCTCAAGTGCCTGACGCTTGTCTACCAGCATATTTCCGGTAGATGAACCCATAAAAATTTTAACACCGCAAACATTCGCAGGATCTGTCTTCAGCACCTCTTCCAGATTATTATTCGAAGCCCCCATAAAAAAAGAGTAATTGGCAAGTGACACCTGAGCTGCCCGCTTATACTTTTCCTCCAGTAAAGCCTGGGTCAGTGTGTTAGGTACAGTATTCGGCATTTCCATATAGGAAGTAATACCTCCGGCAACTGCAGCCTTTGCTTCCGTATAGATTTCACCTTTATGCGTCAGGCCCGGCTCCCTGAAATGCACCTGATCATCTATGCAACCGGGCAGAAGATACTTTCCTGTACCATCAATTACATGATCAGCATGCATATCCAAATCCACCCCCGAATCCCGATCAGGTTTCTTCTGCGCAGAGCTATAAGAAATTTTTTTTATAAACGCCCCCTCGATCAGCACATCCCCTTCTGAGACGCTGCCTTCATTTACAATACGAACATTTTCTATGAGGGTCTTCAATTGATTTTCTTGAACCGCATCTGCAACACACCCAGAAAGGCTTCCTTAAAAATTCCTGAACTCATTTTCGATTGGCCTTCCTTCCGATCCGTAAAAGTTATCGGAACCTCCACTACCTTAAATCCAAGACGCTTGGCCGTATATTTCATCTCAATCTGGAAGGCGTAACCAACAAATTTCATTTTATCCAGGTCAATGGTTTCAAGTACCCTTTTCCGGTAACACTTGAACCCCGCAGTAGGATCCAAAATGCCGATCCAGAGTATAGCCCTGACATACAACGAAGCAAAATACGACATCATTTTCCGGTCCAGCGGCCAGTTGTCGATCTCCCCTCCATGAACGTATCTTGATCCAACCGCCAGATCGGCACCGCTTACGCAGGCTTCGCGCAAACGCACCAGATCCTCCGGATTGTGAGAAAAATCGGCATCCATTTCAAAAACATATTCGTATCCTTTTTTGACAGCCCACTTGAATCCATGAATATAAGCCGTACCCAAACCCATTTTTCCGCTGCGCTCTTCAATAAACAGACGGTCCGAAAACTCAGTCATCAGGCGCTTTACAATGGCAGCTGTACCATCCGGAGAGCCATCATCTATGATCAGAACATGAAAAGGAACCGACAAGGAAAAAACTTTCCGTATCATCTTTTCGATGTTCTCCTTTTCGTTGTAAGTAGGAATTATAACGAGACTATCCGGCACAGAAAAATTAATTTCCACTAAGATACAAGTAGATTCTTAAACCGCAATCTCCTATACCCTTCCCTTTTTAATCACATCCACGACCCCAGGATCAAGCAACGTTGAAACATCCCCTAAATTCGACAAATCCCCTTCAGCAACCTTACGCAACAACCGGCGCATAATCTTTCCGCTCCTGGTCTTGGGTAAACCTTCCACCACCTGAATTTTATCAGGCCTTGCAAGGGCACCGATTGTTTTACTGACGATAGCCACTATCTCAGCCTTCAGCAAAACGGTATCATGTCCTTTGTTCGAAGAAATCACATAGGCGTAAATTCCCTGTCCTTTCAGTTCATGAGGGAAGCCCACAACAGCGCTTTCCACGATGTCCGGATGAAGGTTAATGGCATTTTCTACCTCGGCAGTACCGATCCGGTGACCCGAAACATTAATAACATCATCTACTCTTCCCGTAATCCGGTAATATCCGTCCTCATCTCTGCGACACCCGTCTCCGGTAAAATACAGACCGGGGTAACTGGCAAAATAATTAAGCCGGCAACGCTCGTGATCACCGTAGGTTGTCCGTAGCATTCCCGGCCAGGGAAATTTGATGCACAAATTTCCCTCAACCCTGTTTCCTTTCAATTCCTTGCCTTCCTGATCAACCAGCATGGGCTGAATTCCGGGCAAGGGCAAAGTCGCAAAACCCGGTTTGGTCTTTGTAATTCCGGCCAGGGCCGAAATCAAAATTCCTCCGGTCTCTGTCTGCCACCAGGTATCAACAATAGGGCAACGACCCTTTCCGATCTCAATAGCATACCAGTTCCAGGCTTCCTCGTTTATCGGTTCGCCCACTGAACCCAGAACCCTTAAGGAATCAAGGTTGTATGGAGTAACGAATTCGGTACCGTGTGCCTGAAGCGTTCGTATAGCAGTCGGAGCCGTGTAAAATATATTTACCTTGTGCTTGTCCACAATCTGCCAGAAACGAGAGGCATCGGGCCAGACAGGCACGCCTTCAAACATCAGACTGCTTGCCCCCGAAAGCAATGGACCGTAGACAATATAGGAATGACCGGTGATCCAGCCAATATCGGCTGTACAAAAATAAACCTCCCCCGGACGGTACTGAAAAACATTTTCAAACGAGTACTGGGCATAAACCATATACCCTCCGCAGGTATGAACGACTCCCTTGGGTTTTCCCGTTGAACCTGAAGTATAGAGGACAAAAAGCATGTCCTCTGCTTCCATTTCTTCAGCCGGACAACGGTCACTTACCTTTTTCATTTCCCTGGCCCACAGTACATCCCGGCCCTCAGTTAAAGAAATATCACCATACGTACGTTCGTAAACAATCACACGTTTCACAGAAGGGCAAACGCGAAGCGCTTCATCCACAATTGACTTGACAGGCATTTTTTTCGCTCCCCTGCAGGACTCATCGCTTGTTAGAACCATGCAGCAATCAGAATCCTGAATTCTCCCCGAAAGCGATTCAGCCGAAAAACCGGCGAACACTACCGAATGTATCGCCCCTATTCGTGCACAGGCCAAAACGGCAATGGCCAGTTCGGGAACCATGGGCATGTAAATACAAATACGATCGCCTTTTCGGGCTCCGTTTGCTTTCAATACATTTGCAAAGCGACAAACCTCCGAATGAAGTTGTGCATACGTCAAAATACGCTGAGACTCTGCCGGATCATTGGGCTCCCAGATAATGGCAGCCTGATCACCCTTATCCTTCAAATGCCTGTCCAGGCAATTTTCGGTAATATTTAGTTTAGCTCCCTTAAACCAGTTTATGGTCGGATTTTTAAAATCCCATTCCAGAACACTATCCCACTTCTTTTTCCACAAAAACCCTTCAGCCTGTTCGGCCCAGAACCCCTCCGGATCCTCCACACTTTTTTTGTACTCCTGATGATAATCTTCTATTGTTTCAATCCTTTCCATCGGTATATAATTTCCACCCTAGTGGCTAGCACCCTTCGGGTATAAGGGAGACTAACACGTTCGCATAAGTCTCCCTAATCGCTAATCGCTATTGGCTAATCGCTATATTGTACTTTCTGCAATACTTCTCATACAGCACCCTCTGCACATTATCCGCATTCGCCCCCATCATCCTGCCCTGAATAAAAACAAGTTCAGGCTTATTCGTTCGCATATCCAGTGCATCACCCGCAGAAATAAAAAGTGTCGCGTCTTTACCCGTCTCAAGCGTCCCAACCCGATCAGCAATACCCAGAATTTTAGCCGAATTCCCCGTGATCGCCATCAGGGCCTCTTCCTTTGTCAAACCGTAGGCTGCTGCGGTGCCCGCCTGAAAGGGCAAATTACGTGCATTCATCGCCTCCATATCACCCTGGTTCTGCAGGCAAAATAAAATGCCGGCCTTTTGCAGAATTCCCGGTAATTTATAGGGTATTTCCTTATCGTCATCTTCGCGCGCAGGGAGATCATGCACCCGTCCAAGCATAACCGGCACTCCGCTCTCCTTTATCATTCCCGTCAGAAGCCAGGCATCCTTTGCTCCGACAAGTACCGCTGATTTGATCTGAAACTCCTTTACAAAACCGAGCGCAGCAACAATGTCCTTGGCGTAATCTGCATGAATATACAGTCGCTCAGAACCTGAAAACACACCTTTCATAGCTTCGAACCTGAGGTTTTTTTCTTCCGGATGATCCACCTCGGCATAAGCTCTGGCGTCCTTAAAAAATTTCCTCAGTTCCTGAACCTGCTTTTCATACAACTGCCTCCGGTCAATTACAGGCGCCGGCGCTTCAGAAACCGGTAGTTGCTCCACCGGCCACCTCGGAAAATTCAGTTCAACCCCGTCATCACCCTTCAGCAAAGCGTCTTCCCAGTTCCAGCCGTACAGATTAAAAACCGAAGATGTCCCGGGAATCCTTTCGCCACGCGGACAAGCCTGTACGATCAACACCCCGTTGGTCCTTAGTGTAGGAATGATGACCGACTCCGTATTGTAACTGGTTTCACTTCTCACATTGGGATTCATCAGACCCACTTCGGCAAAGTCACTTGTAGCCCGCACAGCTTCCATCTCAATCAGCCCTACCGTAGAGTTCGGAGCAATAATTCCCGGATACACCTGCTTGCCCGCCAGCTGAATAATCGTATCGTAATCCTCAGGATTTATTTTAGCAAATGCTTTAACACCGGCAACAGAAACAATTTTCCCATCCTTAATTTCTATCACCGAATTTTCAATCACCTTTCCATTCCCCAGATGCGCCGTCCCGTTCATCAACAATACACTTTTGTTCTGACCCATTACGGCAGTTCCAAACAGCAACCCAAATGCCACAACTTTCAAAAGTGCCAACTTATTCGTCATAGTTCCTGGTCTGTTTTAGTTCAGGCTTCTGTGTCTTCTCCCCCGCCTTTTTGGCCCTGATCATTTTCTGTATCAGCCTTGCACGCTCTTTTTCCAGATCCCCAAACACTTGTTCATCCTTTGAGCGATCATAATAAATCAATCCGTCAATAATGGTCTTTTCGGCCTTGGCATTTATAGCTAAAGGATTGTCCGACCAAAGCACAAGGTCTGCATCATTCCCAACCCTTACCCGCCCAAGCTTTTTATCCAGGTGAAGCAATATCGCCGGATTGAGCGTACACAATTTCAGCGCTTCCTCTTCAGATAATCCGCCATACTTCACAGCCTTTGCAGCCTCCTGATTCAGCCTCCGCCCCATTTCGGGATCGTCCGAATTAACAGCGGTAACAATCCCCATTCGGCTTAAGATAGCCGCATTATACGGAATAGCATCCTTCACTTCCACTTTGTAGGCCCACCAGTCCGCGAATGTAGATCCCCCGATTCCATGCTCCTTCATCTTGTCCGCCACTTTATAGCCTTCCAGAATATGAGTGAAGGTATTCACCTTGAAACCCATAGAGTCTCCTACATGCATCAGCATATTTATTTCAGACTGAACATAGGAGTGACAGGTTATAAACCGCTTTTTATTCAATACTTCCACCAGAGCTTCCAGCTGCAGATTGCGTCTTACCCCCTTTTGATTCCAGTTTTTCTCATACTCCTTAGCCCTTGTAAAGGCATCGTAATACACTTGCTCCACTCCCATTCGGGTCTGCGGAAAACGGGTCACAAAACTATCTCCCCAATTGCTCTGCTTTACATTTTCTCCCAGGGCGAATTTAATGTACCCGTCTGCGCTTTCAATCTTCATGGCCTCCGGACTTAATCCCCATCGCAATTTGATCAGCGCCGACTGACCCCCGATAGGATTGGCGGAGCCGTGCAGCAATTGACAAGCTGTTACTCCCGAAGAAAGCTCCCGGTAGATCGCGATGTCCTCACAATCGATCACATCTCCAATTCTCACTTCTGATGTCACCGCATGCGATCCCTCATTGGCATCACCCGAAATGGCGATATGCGAATGCTCGTCAATCACACCCGGAGTCAGGTGCTTGCCCGTCCCGTCAATCACCACGGCAAAGGCATCCTTGGTTGGGGTGATCGAATTATCGATGCGAACAATCCGCCCTCCGTTTACATACACATCCTTATGCTGGAGTATACCGGCAGAATCATTCGTCCAAACCGTCACATTTTTAATTAAAATGGCATGCTGCCTTTCCTTGTATCGGGTCCATAGCGATTTATCCACTTCAGGTGATCCGTAGGCGCAAAAAGGGTAATACACCTGTTCGATTTTGGGAATCTCCTGTTTCAGACTGTCCGCTTTAACCGATAATTTTTTCTCAGCATCCTGTTTTTCTGACTCCTTCAATCCCGACTGATAAACCGCTTTCCAATCCACCCATTCACCGCTACCCAATTCAGCCCTCCCGTTTAGTGCGGTCGGGTTTTCAACGATAGTTCCGCTTAAGCGAACCGTTTCCTTTTGCAATCCCTGAACAAAATTTATCGTGATCACAGTACCCTCTAAACCAATGCTTGCTGCTATTTTGCTTGTATCCCTTGCGCTGCTGATGATTCCCTTCAGGCGATCGCCGTCAGCAGAAATTTTCAAAAAGTAAGTCTCTGCTCCGACTTTCAAATCATAATTTCCACCGAGTTCCGATGCGCTGGATTCGCCAATCACATACAAATTCCCCTGAACCCAGTTTTGATAGATCTTATTTTTTGCATCAAACAAATCTCCAGAACAGACGATAAAATTGGCAAGCATTCCCTTTTTCAGTCGCCCTACTTTATCACTTACCCCCAGCAATTCAGCCGGAGTCTCTGTAAGCGCTTTCAGAGCCTGCTTTTCGCTTAACCCATACGCAATCGCTTTTCTAAGGTTTTTCCAGAAATCAGCTTTATCTTTACTATCTGCTGCGGTCAGTGCAAAAGAAATACTCTTCTTTTCAAAATACGCCGGATTCGCCGGAGCCATCTCCCAGTTCTTCATCTCCTGCAGGCTCACGTTCAATGCATCGTAAGGATCCTCCACATCATATGCATTGGGAAAATTCAAAGGAAGGATAAATGCAGCGCCGCTCTCCTTCATGTCGTTCAAACGCTGGTACTCGTCTCCAGCTCCTTTAATAATATAGTTAATCCCGAATTCTTTGCCGATTTTAAGAGCCCGTAAAACCGAAAGTTTGTCCTTCACTTCAAACACCTGAGGCAAAAGCTGTAACGTATTCCAGGCAAGCAAAGAAGCGTTGAATTCTGTTTTCCTGCTGTTTTCCTGATACCATTTCGCATCCAGATAAGTCTGACGCATCAAAGCGATGGATCCCATCAGCGAAGTCGGATATTCCTGGGTCGAGCTCCCTTTATCAAAAGAATAACAGGCCGCTGCTTTATCTCTGATCACCAGCTCATTTTCCCGTGCATCTCCGAGCGTAACAACTGCCGCAGATCCGCGTGCAATTCCGTCTTTTTGCAAAACCAAAACCGTTCCGAATCCCATCTTGCGATAATCCTCCGCGGCCTTTTTGTCGGCCGTAAAAACACTTACCGCATTGAACTCCGGTTTAATCGCCTGGTTCCAGTCGTACGCCCCCTTTGTCGAAGTTTCGTACTGGGGGAAATAAGTTCTGGGTATTTTTTTTGCCTCCGGAATTCCGTAACCGGTATACATATCGATAAGAGAAGGATAAATGGTCTTGCCATTCAGATCATAAACAACAGCGCCCTTGGGCAGGTTAACCTTTTCTCCCGCCTCTACGATAACCCCGTCTCTAATCAGTAAAGTCCCCTTTTCAATTACCTTTTCACAATCCACACAGATGCGGGCATTGGTAAAAGCGTAATACATATGATTTTTATTGTAGACCCCATTGACCTGAAATGTTTCCTGAGCCCTACAACTATCGGACGCTCCTAAACCGAAAGCAAGAAAAAACACTAAAAACAAAAGTCCCTTGTTTTTCATACTAAAAATTAACCGAAACGCTAAAATACATAGCTTTCCTTAATTAAGTTAATATCTTTACTTTTAAAATAAAACACCATGGAATTAAATATCCAAAATCTTCACATTGTAGTTGTAATCTGTTTTCTGCTTATTTATCTGGTCAAAACTTTTCTGCTGCTATCCGATAAAAAAGAGCAACTGAAAAAATTTACAAAAACGGTAAAGATTCCGGAAATGCTCATCAGTTTGCTCTTTTTGGCAACCGGAATTTACCTGCTGGCAAAAATGCCCGAAATGACTCCTCTGCTCATTGTAAAATTAGGCTGCGTATTGGCAGCCATCCCAATTGCCATCATTGGATTCAAAAAAGGAAGCAAAGTCCTGGCCTCCGTTTCGGTGCTCCTGCTGCTCGCTGCTTACGGACTGGCTGAAGCCAACCATAAAAAAATGATGAGTGCTCCCGTCAAAGAACTCAGTAATAAAAACGATGGCAAAGAAATTTACACAGACTATTGCCAGAAATGCCATGGCGAAGACGGCAAAGCCGGAAACATGGGTGCCGTTGACCTCAGCCTTTCAGGGCTCCCTGACAGCGACATCCTGGCTCTTCTTCACAGCGGGAAAAACAATATGCCCTCTTTTTCAAAACAGTTAGACGACACTCAGGCAAGCGCAGTAGCTGCTTATATAAAAACCCTTCGTGCCCACTAAAATTACCAAACGAAACCAGCTCCTTGATACGGCCAAAGAACCCGAAACAGCCATTCTGGTGGGCATCATGGGCCGTCATCAAAACGAACAGGAAGTAAAAGACTACCTTGATGAGCTTGAATTTTTAGCCAGTACAGCCGGTGTCATCACTGTAAAACGCTTTGTACAGCGTCTCGAAAAACCCGATATCAGAACTTTTGTAGGATCAGGAAAAGTACTGGAAATAAAAAAATACATAGACGAGCACAACATTCACCTGCTCGTCTTTGATGATGAACTCAGCCCCAGTCAGATCCGCAACCTTGAAAAAGAACTCGGGCGAAAAGTCCTCGACCGCACCAACCTCATACTCGATATATTCGCGGCCCGCGCCAAAACAGCCCATGCCAAAACCCAGGTCGAACTGGCTCAGTACCAATACCTATTACCCCGTCTGGCCGGCATGTGGACCCACCTCGAACGCCAGCGGGGAGGTATAGGCATGCGCGGACCCGGAGAAAAAGAAATCGAAACAGACCGCCGTATTGTACGCGACCGCATTTCCCTGCTAAAAGAAGAACTCGAAAAAATAGACCGACAGATGGCCTCCCAGCGCAAGAACCGCGGAGAACTCATACGGGCCGCCCTTGTCGGATACACCAATGTGGGCAAATCAACCCTCATGAACCTGCTCAGCAAGTCTGATGTGTTTGCCGAAAACAAACTCTTCGCCACACTCGATACCACTGTCCGCAAAGTCGTTATCGACAACACACCCTTCTTACTCTCCGACACCGTGGGTTTTATCCGAAAACTCCCCACGCACCTGATCGAATCCTTTAAGTCAACTCTTGACGAAGTTCGTGAAGCAGACATACTGCTTCACGTGGTAGACATCTCCCATCCCAACTTCGAAGACCAGATCAATGTCGTCAACCAGACCCTCACTGACATCAAAGCCCACGACAAAACTACCATCGTAGTCTTCAACAAAATTGACGCCTACACCTACCAAGAAAAAGAAGCCGACGACCTCGGCCCTGTCACAAAGAAAAACCTCAGCCTCCCCCAGCTCGAAAAAACCTGGATGAGCAAAACCGGCACGGCCTGCGTTTTCATTTCCGCCACCAACAAAGAAAACGTCTCCAACCTGAAGGAAATGCTCTTCGGCATGGTGAAAGACCTCTATACCAAACGATACCCCTACCTCAGCGCCAAGTTTTAGCGCTTAATTTAAAGGTTGAACCAGCCCGGACAGCCCAAACTCAGCTTCATTCAGCAACTGTAGTAGTTATATAGGACGCGGAAGCAACCTGAGTAACTTCCCGGTATATATCAGCGCGGTCGGACTCTCAGATCAGGCCCTTTTTAAAAGTGCATCCAGCGGCAATCAAACCATCCAGCTTTACTGCGGAACGGTAAAAATCCGCTGCCGATAGAACTGCTGAGTTTCACGGCAAGCCCTTTGGCTTTTGTTGTATGTCCCTCTCCTGGCAACGGATCTGAAACAATCAACCTTCGGTTCAATCTTCCGGAAACCACGCCTGTTTTGAAAAGATTGCTAATCAGGCAGAGGCTAAATGCAATTACTTCCCGGTAATAGGTATCTTTACAGTATAAAGTACTACAAAGATGCAAACTGTCTACATCGTATCCATTTCCCGTACACCCATTGGCCGTTTTAACGGAGTATGGTCACCGTTTAAAGCACCTCAGCTGGGCGCTTTTGCGATACAAAAAAGCATTGAAAAAATTCGCCTGGCTCCTGAGCAGGTAGAAGAAGTAATCATGGGCAACGTTTTGTCAGCAGGGCTCGGTCAAAATCCGGCACGGCAGGCCGCTCTGTTTGCAGGATTACCCGACAGCGTAATCTGTTCATCGGTCAATAAAGTCTGTGCTTCTTCAGCCAAAGCCATTATGCTGGGAGCTTCGTCTATACAATCCGGCGCAGGCAATGTACTGATTGCAGGGGGCTTTGAAAGCATGACCAATACGCCTTATTATTTGAGCCGAGGCATTCAACCCGGGAAAATAAGTGATTACATCCTGGAGGATGGAATAAAAAAAGACGGGCTTTGGGATGTTTACAATGATTATCATATGGCGGATGCTGCAGAAAAAATTTCTCAGCAGATGGGCATTACCCGTGAAATGCAGGATGAGTATGCTATTGAATCCTACAAGAGGGCGCATCTCGGAAATGAAAACAACTGGTACGAGGGAGAAATTGATGCGGTGAAAATTACCGACAAAAAGACAAAAACCGATTCGTTTATTACTCAGGATGAGGAATACAAATACGTATTTTATGATAAAATTCCGTTTCTGAAACCTGCTTTTTCGTCCACCGGAACTATTACCGCTGCCAATGCTTCAAAAATAAATGATGCGGGAATTGCGCTGGTCTTAATGAGTGAATCCAAGGTACAGGAGCTTGGATTAAAACCACTGGCAAAAATTATCAGCTTTGCTGACGCCGAACAAAATCCTTCTCAATTTCCTACAACCCCTTCCAAAGCCATTAAAAAGGCACTGGCGTTAAGCAGATTAAAACTTTCAGACATAGATGCCTTTGAAATCCACGAGGCCTTTTCCTGTGTAGCCCTGGCGAACATGAAAGAACTGGGAATCAATCATTCGGTGACGAATCTGCACGGCGGTGCAGTTTCATTGGGGCACCCCCTGGGTGCTTCCGGGGCAAGAACCGTAACCTCCCTGATCAGCGTTTTAAAACGCAAGGGGGGAAAACGAGGCGTTGCCGGCGTCTGCAACGGAGGAGGTGGCGCCAGTTCTGTCGTCTTAGAACTGATTTAAAATAAAATGCTGATTTAAAAACAGAATGCACTTTTAAAATAGTCCGCACCCTGAAAAAGTTACTTCTTATTCTTCTCCACTTCCCGGTCTTTTTGATCGCACAGTCAAAAATCAGTATCACCGGCACCATTGAAAATGGGACATCCGATACGTTGTTTCTTTCACTGGACAAAACCTGTCTTTCTCAAAAAACAACCAGCTACAGAATTCCTGTAAAACAAAATCAATTCAGCATCGAATTGCTCATCGACGGAAACTATATTGCGAATTTAAATTATGCCGGCCAAACGGCAAAAATTTACATCGAGCCGGATGCAAACCTCAATGTGAAATTCAAATCGGGGAATTTATCCGAAAGCATTGAATTTTCGGGCCGTGGCGGGGCCAATAATGTATTTCTGAAAAAATTCAATGCGCAATTTGCTGCTGTTATGTCAGTAGATTCAATGCAAAATAAAATGAAAACCTCCGGTGTAGATCAGTTTGAAAATTTTATTTTCGACAACAGGGCAAAACAGCGAAAGTTTTACGAAACATATCCGGATAAAAATTTGATATCCGAAGAGTGCAAAAAATATATGGAAGATCAGATCAACTATTGCTACTGGGATCTCTTGCTTGCCTGGCCCATTATAATCGCCAACAGCAGCAGTACACTTTCAGTTCCCCCATTGCCTAAAGTGATGCTGGAGACATTGGACAAAAAAAAGGTTTCAGATGACCTGGCCATAACGAGTGAATCCTACCGAAATTTTCTGATGTATTTTGTTACGTATTTTGCTTCCGAAGCAAATGGATTCATTAAGTTCACTGACTTCAGCTTATCAGCTGAAAAAAAATACGCCGTTGCAGGCAATTACCTGCAAGGTGCCCCACTGCTCTATTACCTTTCCCGCTTTCTGCTGGAAACAGGTGAAAAAATAAAACCTGAAACGGTGAAATACATTTACAAGCAAATGGAGAAACAGCAGACAAACCTCGGAAACACATCAGCTGCAAAGGACTACACGGCCCTTGTAAAAGAAAAACTGGGTAAATGGATGGAAACAAAATCGCCAAAACCCAAGTCTGAACAGGTGGTTGGTTCGACTTCTGAAATTAAATTCCAGGGGTTAAACGGCAAGGATGTGAGCCTGTCAGATTTCAAAGGAAAAGTGATTTATGTTGATTTCTGGGCGAGCTGGTGCGGCCCCTGCCGGCAAGAGATGCCCTACAGCAAGCAACTTCACGAAAAACTCAGTGACAAACAAAAAAAAGAAGTCGTGTTTCTTTACATATCGATTGACAATACCCCGGATGTATGGAAAAACGCGATTCAGCAGTTGCAACTCGGTGGTGAACATGCCCTTTCGCCCGGAGGCTGGAGTTCTCCGGCAGCCCATTATTTTCACCTGAACAGCATTCCCAGGTATTTATTGATTGACAAAAAAGGCAGTCTGGTGAATCCAAACACCTCGCGTCCAAGCGAGGCGGGTACATTACAGGCTATTCTTGAACTATTAAAATAAAACACAATAACCATTCGCTAAATTCAAAAAATGGAACATCAATTTGAAGAAGGGGATACCGTTAAACTGAATATTGACAACTGCCCCAATATGTCAATTGAAAAAGTCAGCGGCAAAAATGCGATCTGTATCTGGTTTGACAAAAACCAACGCTTCAACAAAGAAGAATTTCTGATTGAAGATTTAATTTTCATCCGTAAAAAGGACGAGAAAAGCAGCATTGGATTTGGAAAAAACCTGCTACCTTAGCCTGATGTTAAGCATATTGTTGACTTAATCTAAACAAACTTATTTGTACCATGGGACTCTTCGATAAACTGAAAAATGAACTCATTGACATCATCGACTGGCCAGACAGTTCAGGTGATATACTTGTCTGGAAATTTCCACGATACGAGAACGAAATAAAAATGAACGCAAAGCTCACGGTACGTGAGTCCCAGCAGGCCGTATTTCTGAATGAAGGGGTAATAGCAGACGTTTATAAGCCTGGAATGTACACCCTTCAGACCCAGAACATGCCGATTCTATCTACACTAAAAGGCTGGAAGTATGGTTTTGAAAGTCCATTTAAAGCAGATGTATTTTTTGTCAACACCCGTCAATTCGTAGACCAGCACTGGGGCACCAAAAACCCGATTACCCTGAGTGACGACCGCTTCGGAATGATTGAACTTCGTGCATTCGGATCTTTTTCGTATCGTGTTGTTGAAGGCGGAAAATTCCTCAAAGAGGTAGCCGGTGTTACCGGCTCCTATACCACAGAGGATATCAATGGTCAGTTGCGCAGCCTGATTATGACTAAATTTTCGAATGCGGTAGGCAACGGCAATTTTCCGATTGAGAAATTTGCTGCCAACCTGGAGAGTTTATCTGAACTGGTACAGAATAAACTCAACACCGATTTTGATGCCTACGGATTGCAGATCACAAAGTTTCTGATTGAGAATGTTTCCATGCCCGAAGAACTCAAGAAAGAAATATTCGAATACTCCCGCTTGAACAAGATAGACATGCAAAAGCTCGCTCAGATGAAAACAGCCCAAAGTATTGAAACTGCTGCCGCTAATCCGGGATTGGGAGGAGCCGGGATCGGGCTTGGCGTAGGGCTGGGAATGGGAAATATGTTTGCCAATACCTTTAACAACGCCCAGCAGGCTCAGCAAACCCAGCAAGCCCAGCAAAATCTGAATACACCCCCACCTCCGCCGCCCCAGGCTTTCCAATTCTTTGTTGCGGTAAACGGACAGCAGACGGGACCCTTCTCAGTTGAACAGGCAAGACAGATGGTGCAGTCGGGCTCTTTAACGCCCGAAACCCAGGTTTGGAAAGCAGGAATGTCAGGATGGGCGAAAGCCTCCACATTGGCTGAACTCACATCCGTATTCGGGTCAGTTCCACCTCCACCCCCTCCTCCTGCAGGATAAAAATTTTAATCTATAGTAAATGAAATCCATCTCCAGGAGTTTATACAGACTTCTTTTTCTTGCAGTTTTTACGGTACTCGCAGCCACCGACTTATGGGCCCGAGCAGGAGGAGGCGGGGGGCGTGTTTCCCATGATTCCGGAGGAGGTGGCGGAGGCGGGGGACTGAGTTTTCTGATCTACCTTTTGCTGTCCCATCCCCTGCTGGCGCTGATTGTCATAATTGCCATCGCTGCTTATTACTTTTACACGAAAAAGAACCCTGCTGATTTGTTCAGATCCGGCGGGGATAGCGAAGATCGCAGGCCACCCGATTTACCTTCGGGCCCTTTCCCCGAAGGCCTGGATGTTCAGAAAGTCCAGACCTCTTTTATGGCCATTCAGGATGCCTGGCAAAAGCAAGAGCTAAAAGAAGTACGTCGCTGGATTTCGGACGGAGTCTACCAGCGCTATACTGCCCAGTTCAGAATGATGAATAAACTTTCGCAGGTCAACAAACTCAGTAATATTCAGATTTCTGATATCCGTCTGGCCAAGGCTTCTGCCGATGGCAACTACCAGAGCGCTGATGTGGCCGTAAGTTTCTCTATGGACGATTCTTTTGTAAGTGCCAACTATCCCCAGTTTAATGAAAACTTCAGCGGGGATAGAGATACCGAATACTGGACCTTTATCAAACGCAACGATGCGAAAAAGAACAAGGATCTCTACAGCACTGACAACTGTCCGAACTGCGGTGCACCCTTCGATACCAAAATGGGCGAGATCAGCCGCTGTGCAGGTTGCGGTACGCTGACCAATAACGCCTCCTACGATTGGATACTTAGTGAAATTACCCAGATGGACGATTATCAGAATACGGCCGGGGATGCTTTGCTGCAAAATACAGAGCTACGCGAGCTGACCAGGAATGACAGTCTGTTTGCTGTTCAGCGCATGCAGGATATCGCGTCCAATGTCTTTATGCAGATCATGGAAGTGTTCACCGGTGCAAACCAGAACAAACTTTCCCGCTTTGCTGATAAGAAGACTGCTGAAAACATTTTACAGCTCAAAACCCGGAGCGAAGGTTTTATCTTTGACCGGCTCTACCTGAACGAAGTCTCGTTGGTGAGTTTCAATACAGACCCCGAAAAACTTAACCTGGTGTTCAGCCTCTCGGCTACCTACCAGCGTGTCAAAGTAAGTAATCAGAAACTCAGCCTGCTGGACAACGAAATGACCACTCACCCTTACAGCATGGTCCTGTCCAAAAACCTAAGCGCTTTGAAGACAGCAGAAAAAGAAACCGTATACAGCTACGAATGTCCTTCCTGCGGAGCGCCCTACAACGATACAACAAACGACACCTGCAACTATTGCCAGGCTCCTGTCATCGACCTGAATAAAAACTGGGTGCTGACTGATTTTCAGATGGGATAGAAGGTAACTATGCTTACAAACGGTCGTTTTACGCTTACCAGTGACAAATAGTTACTCAGGTGCTTTTCTTCCATTTGATAGTGCATCCGATGGCTTTTGTCTGAGTCACCGTTACGGATTTGTTTGCCAAAAGCTCATCCACCGCATCCTCCACATAATGCTTGGTCGCTTTTGTTGCGTCCTGCGCATTATCGTCAATTGCGCCGATGTACTTCACTACAAGCGCTCCGTTTTCCTTCGCCAGTACATACAGATGAGGCGTGTTTGTCGCCCCATAAGCTTTGGCAATTTCCTGAGTCGCATCAAACAGATAGGGAAAGGAATAACTTCTATCCTTGGCCCGGCTGATCATATTTTCATAGGAATCATCAGGTGACACAGCAGGATCATTTGAATTGATAGCCATCACCGGATACCCCTTCGAAGCGTACTTTTTATCGAGCGCCATAATGCGCTCTTCATACATTTTCGCAAAAGGACAGTGATTGCAGGTAAACGTTACGATAAAACCCTTGGCTGATTTGTAATCGCTCAGGGACACCATTTTACCGTCCGTATTCTTAAGCTTGAAATCAATGGCCTTGTCTCCTGCTTTATAGCCCTCCACCACAGGTGTGAAACTGTTCAGAACAAAAGCAGCCGCAACAAATAGGCTGCCAGTCAAAAATTGTTTGGTTTTCATGTTGTTTGCTTTTTTTAATTTTTAGTTAATTATTCGTTTAAAATTCCTCCCTAATCGCTCATTTTACTAATGGCTTAAGAACAGCATCCAGTTCCTCATAGGTAAATTCATGCGGATACATTTTCTTTAGCTGGTGCCCGTTATTGATGATCAGCGTCGAGGGAAGATCCCCCATCCAGGATTTCTCCACCTTATCGATCCAGGAGTTGTAATCAGGTTCGTCGAGCAAAAAAACGTCATCTATGACATAATTCTTTTTAAGAAATGGAAGCAGTACCGTTTCGAAATCTTTTTTAAAATCCAGGCTGATAAATACAAATCTGATTTTCTTGTTCTGATATGCTCTGGAGAGCTTTTGAAAGTCAGGAAACTCCTTCACACAGGGCCCGCACCAGGTTGCCCAAAAATTAAAAACATAAGTAGTGTCGTTTCGCCTTTCCATCATCTCCTTCAGTTGAGAAAATTTAATGACCGCAAAAGTCTGGGCCTGAGACTTGAAAAGTCCAAAGACAACAAACAAACAAACGAAAAAAATAGCTTTTTTCAATTTCATCATCTAGTGAATCACTATAAATTTTTTGGTCTCATTGATTAACCCCGACTGAACCCGCAAATAATAGGATCCCGAAATCAATTCCGTTGCTGAAAAACTCAGCAGGTGATTACCTGACACATCATCCATTTTGGTCTCCGAAAGCTGTTTTCCATACACATCGAATACCGTTACATACGTTGTTGAAGACTGAGGCAAACTATAACTTACCATATAGTTCTGACTAACCAGTGTAGGATAAAGCGAAACAACTCCCGATTTTTTGGCTGCAACAGTGCTGATTCCGGTAGCACTGCCTTCCCCGTTAAATGTTGCTCCGACTCCCTGGGCTCCCCATGCAGCCACCCTGAAAAGCTTTAGGTCTGTAACCCCGGATACCATATCATTAGGAGGGTTTGTGCGGACAGCCCTCAACTGTGCAAGTGAATTCAGAAGCGACGTACTGTCAGCTCTTACATAATGCACCTTGCCGACCACATCCTCATACGGAAACCCGTTTATTCCTGTATTATCAATAAAGGCGGCATTCGCAGCAGGAGAAGTCAGGTCCTGCCAGGTCGAATCCGTTGTACCTCCAATGGTATTGCTTTGTCCCCAGTCGTTGTAAGCGCACAAAACATTCAGATCCGCACCATTTCCGGTAAGCGGAATAAAGGCCTGAGGAGATTGATTGAAGTGATTCAGCATCAGGGTCAGATTGCCGTTGAAATTGTCTGTATTTACCATGGGCTCGGTAATGTCCAGATTCCAGGACATGCAGGCCACTGACACAGATCCGCTGGTATTGCTAAGATTCAGCAACCCGCTTGTACGGGTAGGTATCCCGCCTTCATTCCACATTCCTTCTGCGTCAATTCTTCCTCCATTAAATACGTTGAATAAGTTCTGACTCGACCCGGTAGCGCCTGCAAGCCACGAAATTTGCCCGTTAGTTGTTCCTCCCGAAGACAATACAGGTCCGCCGTTTGCCTGAACCATAGCTGTAGTGCCAAATCCGGGAAACGAACAGAACATACTCACATCGCTGTTTTCAACTCCGTTTATCAAAAGTCCGATATCGCAGGGCTGCGTCCACTGAGGCCCCCCGGCATAAAAGTGCATCCCGTAAATTCGTCCTCCGGCCTGATCCCCGTTGTCTATAACCAGCGCCTGAGTATTCACATAAGAGGTATAAGGCACTTGCAGTAAAAAATCCTTGAGCGTAATTCTACTGGGTCCCTGGCAAAGAAACAGCGGTCCTGCCTCATTTCCGGCCCAGACCAATGAGGTCGTTGTACCAGTCCCCAAGCCGTCGCCAATAATCTGCATATCGCTTGCCGATGGAACCGTAATCGTGGTTTTTATGCTGTATTGACCGTAAGGTATATGCACAACAGGCTTATTGCCCAGTCCCAGCAATGCCGCCGAATCAATTTTAGACTGTATCTCCAGTGCATCATTTCCGGTTCCTTTAACAACTTCGAAAATTTTACGGTTCAGGTTCTGAGGCGTTGCCGGAAGAGATACTGAACTGGGAAATGGAATGACTGTAGTATCCAGAACCTGATTATCCAGGGCATAAAAATCTCCCCAGATTTCGTCGGCCCCTGATACAAAACCATTGGGGTCCTTGGTCAGATCGCTTCCCGTTGAATCCAGCAATGTAAATTCATTTACTTCAAATGCAGAAGGGTTCAGGCCTTGCTCAAAACCGGGATCGTTCAGCAGATTTGTTGACGGAGTCTTTGAGCTGCTGAAGGAAAAACTGTCAAACCATACGGTCCCGTTGCTGCTGGCAGTGGTCGTTCCGGCCAGATAAAATTGGGCGCTTAAGGCATCAGCAGGAGCTGTTATCGTTTTCCTATAAAAGGTCCAGCCCTGGGTTCCCGTACTTATTCCTATCGTATCCGCCTTTACAAAGGCGGTGGGCCAGCCCGTCGTATAAACGGGAGGTACCGGGGTATTGTACCAGAGTATGATAAAATACGCCGAAGTAGTAATGACAGAATCTTTCATCCATCCCGATGCCACATAGGAAGTGTCCGGGTAAACAGTAAGATTCTGAAAAACATTTCTGGGGAATGCGGCAGCCGGCAAAACTATTTTCTCGCAAAACGTCCCGGCCTGCGCCTCTGAATTGACAATCGATCGTCCGCCACTCACACTGTTCAGCCAGGAATCCAAAGCAAGTAATTCGTACATGCTGTAAGCAGTCTTGTTTTTCAAAGGATAGGTATTCGGATTGCCTCCTCCTGTATAATTCTGACCGGACTCCTGGTCAAGTACTTCCCAGTTATACCCCCAGTTGTTCGATCCCAGCAGTTGAAAATTCAAAGGAGAAGTTCCTCCGCTGCTCAGCGGAGCCGAAACAGTATATTTAACAGCCGCCCGTTGGGTACCCATGGGACAATTCCATTTAATACCAAAAGGAGAAACATCCGTTTCAAAACTGGTTGCGGGATTTCCATCAATCGCCTTTTCAATCTGTTTATTGAATACCGCACTTGCTCCCAATCCATGGTCACGGGGATCAAACGAGGGTTGAAAAGGCCATTTAGACCATTGGGAATTCAACATTGAAAAAGTATTCCCGATAAACATATTGTCAGTTGCTGTTCGCGTGGTTGCCAGAGAATCCCTGCTGACACGGAAAAGATTGTCCAGTAACACGGTATTCGCACCCGAAGAAGTATAAAATGAATCCACATTGCTGTAGATCTTGTTTCCTCTGATATAAGCTCCTGTTCCGGAGAAAAAACACTTCGAATTAAACGAAGTATTGTTTACAATAGCGCTTTTATAAGGAGAACCGCTGATATCCGTAATTTTTGAACGCAGAAAAACATTGTTGTAAATCTGAAAATATCCGGTACACTGATTGATAGCAAAGTTACAATCCTGAAAATAGCACCACCAGATCCATTCATCCAGGCTGTTCCAGTTACAGGAAAGAACCCCTGTGGAACAATTGATAAAAGAACAGCGGAGAACGGCATCTTCAGCCTGGCCCGGCCCGGTTGTTGAACTGAAATCCAAACCGATACCGGTTTTAAAATCCTTAAAAACCAGATCGCTGAACTCATTGTTGGTGGAAAATCCGCCTGATTTTACAATGCCCCTGTAAGCATTGTTGTTCCCTTCAAACGTAAGCCGGCTTATTCTCAGGTACCAGCCGCAAAGATTGAACATAGCAGCACCTGTGCTTCCTGCATTATCCAGGGAGGGTCCGCCCCAGGAAATAATAGTGGTTGCAGGATCCTCGCCTATAATAGCCATTCCGTCATAACCATAACCATTTTGCACGTTGTACAAAGAATCTTTAATAAGGTAAGTGCCAGCCGGGAAGTACAGCACATTAAAACTGTCCGATGAGGCATAAGCAGGAGTGTGAAGGGCCGCCATGGCTGCATTGATAGCCGGAGCATCATCGGTCACTCCATCCCCTTTGGCGCCGAAAACTGTCTTCACATTTTTCCAGCTGGGAAAAGGCCCTGAAAACTCTTCGCCTGTTTGTGTAAAATTTATAGTTTGCGGGAAACAACTGTTTGTTGCTGCAATTAAAAAAAGGAATCCGATTATTCGTGGCAAATTTTTCACAGGACTAATTTATGCAACTATTTTATAGTACCAATTTAGTAAATGTTCTGTTTTTAACGAAACCTTAACCTGAATCCCCGAAAATTTCTGTAACCCCAAGATTGCTTTAAACGTAGAAGAGATAGTTATTTGACAGATCACAGGGTTTTTGAGGAGTTTAAGAGGGGAGGGACCATGAAAAGATCGATACGTGCCAGAACCAAAATCAGTTTTTTTTTCTTATTCGTCTTCTTTTTTCCAGGTATGCAGGCCTTATTTTCAGCCAATCATACCATAGCCTGGACCTCCATTACTTTATCCGATAACTGCGTAAGCACAGCCTCCTCTTATACCCTTAAAGCAACCAATAACGGTGCTATGGCTGCAAACGCCCTGGTGACCATCACCTTTACCGGAACAAATACGGCTGCTTTCACTTCTGGCACTTTTAATGGTTCAGCCATTACTCTGCTGTCAAATACAAGCCCGACTATTACTTTTGATGCCCCGGTCGCAGTTGCAAATGGTAACGCCTTAACCATTGTTATCAATGGCGTAACAAATACAGGACTGGCAGGTACAACCTACCAGGTTACCATGACGGAGCCTAATACCAGTGGCGGAACGAATACGTTTGAAAGTGCCCCGGATTATACCATAGACGCAGTGCCAACTGTAGCCAATGCAGGCCCCAGCCAGACCAGTTCTGCAACCTGCGGACCAACAGTAACACTTGCAGGAAATACCCCGACGGCAGGGACCGGTCTTTGGACAGTCGTAAGCGGGGCAGGAGGTTCTTTTGCAATTCCTTCTTCTCCCACAAGCACTTTCACTGGCGCTGCCGGAACACCATACGTACTTCAATGGACAATATCAAACGGGAATTGCCCGGCTTCTTCCAGTCAGGTAGACATCACCATGAATCAATGGCCAACCGTAGCGATTGCCGGGCCGAATCAAACGCTTGCCAATACGACCACAACCACGCTTGCAGGAAATACAATTACAACCGGTACAGGACTCTGGTCAGTTGTTTCAGGATCAGCGACCATAACCAATCCGGCCTCTCCCACATCCGGAGTGACGGGTCTTGTCATTGGTTCAACAACCACACTAGCCTGGACATCGACCTTTGCCACTACCGGTTGTACCAGTACCTCCACTATGACGATTACCGATAATGCCCCAACGTATAACCTCACACCTTTCCTTCCCGTTTCCTTTTGCGGTACCACCTATCCTACTGCTTTTACTACGCTGAGTACTTTTTCACTGGACGAAACAGTGGGAAATGAATTTAACCCTAACCAGACCGATAAGACAATCATACTGACCCTCCCTGCCGGATTTGCTTTTAAAACAACAGCTGGTGCTGTTTCAGTTACCGGTGCCAGTATTAACCTCGTTTCTCAGGCCATTACTGCTACAACGATAACTGCTACACTTTCCACAACTGCCAGTACAACTACCGTATGTACGATTGTTTATACCGGCTTCGAGGTGCAGGCTACTGCAGCCGGAAGCGGTAATTTAACACGCACCGGCGGTACATTCCTGGTGGAGGACAGCCTTACGATTCCGGAATCCTATGAGTCATATGGTGCACTTTATGCAGGCCCCGATATCGCCTACGTATCAAGCGCCGTGGACCAATATACCACCGCTCCTATTAACATCAATTGCAGCAATACCTCCAATCCGATTCTGGAGATTGCGATAACCGTGACCGGAGCCGAAGGTTGTGGAACCGCCATCACGCAATTCAACTTCAGCACGGTGGGAGATGCAGGGTATTCCCAAAATCCATTGACAAATATTACTTCTGCAGATCTCTATTATGGCGGGCAGACACAAGGTAATGATTACGCAAATTTTTTCGGTTCTGCTGCAAATCCCAATGGCGCATTTACCATAAACGGATCTGTGGACCTCGAACTTGGCGCCGGGACGTATTACTTTTATTTGTCTTACAATGTGCCTGCTACTGCTACTGCCGGAAATGGATTGGATGCTTCCATGACCTCTTTTGTTTTTAACGGAGTCACCGAAACCAATATGACAAATCCCAACCCGACTGGATTTCGTACACTTGTTTCCACAACCTGTCCCTCCTCTCCTGATGTACCCATCCCTACATCAAATATTCAAACCGTTACTCAGGGTTCCCTCGTTATTCCCATGGATAACGGTCATCAGAATTTATTCGGAGGGAATGTCTTTAATTTAAAAGCTTATGGTCTGATACATTCGCTTCTGCAGAACGATATCCCTGTTAAATGGATCATCAAATCGGGTAAACTGAAAGACAGCAGCGACTTCAGTGCGGTTGTTACAAGAGTCTATCCTGGTGCCACTGCAGCCAGCCTCCAGTATTTTAAAGCGGGGGAATTTATCATTGACAGCACCTGGGTAAACCAACCTTATTACCCGGGGGAAAAAACAGCCACCCAGGTAATACAGGCCTTTTCGCAGTGGCAGGTAGCCGTTTACCAGTTAACAGCAAATCAGAATGTGGATCTGAGGTATACTTTGCAGGGGCGTCCGAAGATTGCGGTATTTAATAATGGAGGAAATGCGCCCATCCAGATAGCAATGCTGGATTCTGCAAAAATTACAGATTTCGTCGAAGAGGATGCAGCAAACTTTACAGGGCTTGCCGATTGCTTTACCTTTTGTTCTGAAGCCCATTGGGAGTATGCCACTAACCCCAATACATTACCGGTTGAAAATGTAATGACGTTCGTGGCCGAAGGAGGAAACTTTTTAGCCATGTGCGCCGGTATCGACTTATATGAAAATCACCAGCCCGGGGGAGGACATTTCCTTACAACAGGAGGAGTTACCTACAGTGAGCAGGAAACCAATACTGATTTTAATCCGGATATGGCTTATTGTCAGTATCAGGGACAAGTGCAATCTGAGAACGGGGTGATTGCCGGTTTTTGGCCGCTTGCAGGATCTAAGTACAATCCAGGAATGTATTATGCAGTAAGCAGACCAACCAATCCTCAGACTATTGCCGATACTGCTGTTGCCGCCGGCATACACCTTTCAAACCCGGATTCAGTAGGATCGAACGTTTTTTACCTGGGCGGACACCAATATCCAAGTACGTCCTTGGGCGATCTGAATGGCTGCCGTATGTACCTGAATGCAACATTGATTCCCGCCCACCGGCCTTCCGCATTTACACTAAAGCCCGGAGCCAACGCAACGATCTGCAGCGGACAAAGCATCACCCTCGGCGGAAGTCCTACCGGACCGGCTGATGCCACTTACAATTGGTCTCCTTCTGGCAGTTTAAGCAACGCTTCAATTGCCAATCCGGTTGCAACACCGACAGTCACTACCACTTATACCGTTACCGCACTGAGTGGCAGTTGCTTTGGCGGACCCAATTTTGTCACCATTACGGTAAATCCAACACCGGTCACTTCGACTGCTTCAGGCACAACTCCTGTATGTTCGGGCAGCACTGCAACAGTAACTGCAACAGCACCCGGGGGAACTTACAACTGGTATGATGCTCCAACCGGCGGAACTTTACAGGGTACGGGAGCAAGTTTCACAACTCCTGCGCTTTCATCCACAACCACCTATTATGTAGATGCAACAACAGCTTTGGGATGTACAAGTACCAGCAGAACAGCAGTAACAATAACAATAACACCACCCCCCACTACTTCTGCAGCAGGTCCTAATCAAATAAACGCTGCAACCTGCGGACTGACTATGGTAACGCTTGCCGGGAATACTCCAGCCGTTGGCACAGGACTTTGGACCATCGTCAGCGGAGCAGGAGGATCTTTTGCAAACGCCTCTTCACCCACAACAACATTCAGCGGTGCAGCCGGCACTCCATACGTACTGGCCTGGACCATATCCAATGCGCCCTGCACCCCATCATCCAGCACAATGAATGTGACCTTTAACCAGGCACCTACTGCATCAGTGGCAGGACCCAACCAAACAAGCGCTTCTACCTGCGGCCTCACAACAGTAACCCTTGCTGCCAACACACCCGTTATAGGTACCGGACTCTGGACCATCGTCAGCGGAGCAGGAGGATCCTTTGCAAACGCCTCCTCTCCCACAACAACTTTCAGCGGTACAGCCGGAACAGCATATGTTCTGCAATGGACCATTTCCAATGCTCCCTGTGCACCTTCCTCCAGCACAATGAACGTGATCTTTAACCAGGCACCTACTGCATCAGTGGCCGGCCCCAATCAGACCGGTGCTTCTACCTGCGGACTGACAACAGTAACTCTTGCTGCCAATACGCCGGCAGTCGGAACCGGACTCTGGACCATTGTAAGCGGAACTGGCGGATCTTTTGCAAACGCAAATCTCCCTACAACTACATTTAGCGGAACTGCAGGCACAGCTTATGTTCTGCAATGGACCATTTCGAATGCTCCCTGCCCGGCTTCTTCCAGCACAATGAATGTGACCTTTAACCTGGCACCAACAACTTCTGTAGCGGGTCCAAACCAGACAGGAGCTGTAACCTGCGGACTGACTACGGTAACTCTTGCTGCCAACACACCCGTTATAGGAACCGGACTCTGGACCATCGTCAGCGGAGCAGGAGGATATTTTGCCAATGCTACATCTCCCACAACAACTTTTAGTGGTACAGCCGGAACTGCTTACGTTCTGCAATGGACCATCTCCAACGCTCCATGCACCCCATCATCAAGTACAATGAACGTAACCTTTAACCAGGCTCCGACCGCTTCAGCGGCAGGCCCCAATCAAACCGGCGCTTCTACCTGTGGCCTCACAACAGTAACCCTGGCTGCCAACACACCCGTTATAGGTACCGGACTCTGGACCATCGTCAGCGGAGCAGGAGGATCTTTTGCAAACGCCACATCTCCCGCAACAACCTTCAGCGGAACTGCAGGCACAGCTTATGTTCTGCAATGGACCATATCGAATTTTCTTTGTTCTTCTCCAAGTACTGTGAATATTAAGTTTAATCAAATTCCGACAACTTCGGTTGCAGGTCCCAACCAGACCGGCGCTTCTACCTGCGGACTGACAACAGTCACCCTTGCTGCCAACACGCCGGTAATCGGAACCGGACTCTGGACCATCGTCAGCGGAACAGGTGGATCTTTTGCAAACGCCACATCTCCCGCAACCACCTTCAGCGGTACAGCCGGCACTCCATACGTACTGGCTTGGACCATATCCAACGCTCCCTGTGCCCCATCATCCAGTACAATGAGCGTAACATTTAACCAGGCGCCGACAGCTTCTGTTGCAGGCCCCAACCAAACCGGCGCTGCTACCTGCGGCCTCACAACAGTAACCCTTGCTGCCAACACACCCGTTATAGGTACCGGACTCTGGACCATCGTCAGCGGAGCAGGAGGATCTTTTGCAAACGCCACATCTCCCGCAACAACCTTCAGCGGAACTGCAGGCACAGCTTATGTTCTGCAATGGACCAT
>JABDFU010000010.1:1183-11220 GCA_013286385.1 Bacteroidota bacterium | reverse complement strand
CAAACCGGCGCTGCTACCTGCGGCCTCACAACAGTAACCCTTGCTGCCAACACACCCGTTATAGGTACCGGACTCTGGACCATCGTCAGCGGAGCAGGAGGATCTTTTGCAAACGCCACATCTCCCGCAACCACCTTCAGCGGTACAGCCGGCACCGCATACGTTTTGCAATGGACCATCTCAAACGCACCATGCACCCCATCATCAAGTACAGTGAATGTAACCTTTAACCAGGCTCCGACTGCATCAGTGGCTGGATCCAATCAAACCGGCGCTTCTACCTGCGGACTGACTACAGTAAGCCTTGCTGCCAATACTCCGGCAGTCGGAAACGGACTTTGGACCATCGTCAGCGGAGCAGGGGGATCCTTTGCAAACGCCACTTCTCCAACCAGCACTTTCACAGGCACAGCCGGCACTGCATATGTTCTGCAATGGACCATATCCAACGCTCCCTGTCCCCCATCATCCAGCACAATGAATGTAACCTTCAACCAGAATCCTACAACCTCTGTGGCAGGCCCCGATCAGACAGGCGCTTCAACCTGCGGACTGACTACAATAACCCTCGCGGCCAATACACCTGCGATAGGAACCGGACTCTGGACCATCGTCAGCGGAACCGGAGGTTCTTTTGCAAATGCCTCTTCTCCCACAACCACCTTCAGCGGTACAGCCGGAACTCCATATGTACTGGCTTGGACCATATCAAAAGCTCCCTGTGCAGGTTCTTCCAGCACAATGAATGCAATCTTTAACCTCAATCCGACAGCTGTAGTAGCAGCTGATACCACCATCTGCTCGGGTAACACTGCAACGCTGACTGCAACAGCCCCAGGCGGTACATACAATTGGTATGATGCAGCAACGGGAGGAACACTTTTAGCTACCGGATTGACTTATACAAGCCCTGTTCTGAATTCAACCACAACTTATTACACCGATGCAACATCCGCTGCAGGTTGTAAGAGCGTTTCAAGGACTCCTGTAACTGTCACAGTCAATCCGACACCTGTTGCTCCAGTTGTTTCAGCAGTGAACATTTGCCAGGGATACACAGGGACACTTTCTGCAACGGCTCCGGGAGGCACCTACAACTGGTACGCTTCAGTTTCCGGAGGATCTTCCCTCGGAAGCGGTTCAACCTTCACAAGCCCGGTCCTGAATGCTGAAACAACGTATTATGTTGACGCCACTTCAGGAGCGGGATGCACCGGTCCCCGGCAATCGGCAACTGTTTCGGTTACTCCGACCGATAATCCGGCATTCCATTATGCTTCCGGAACTTACTGCGTAACAGGAACAAATCCTGCTGCAATACGAACAGGGGGATCTACCGGAACATTCAGTTCAAGTCCTGCCGGATTGCTGTTTATCAATTCTTCAACCGGACTAATTAATCTGAGCGGAAGTACAGTCGGCACCTATACCGTGAAATTTGTCACAAACGGAACCTGTATTGACAGCAGTGCAGTCAGTATTACCTTAACAACCGCACCGGAAGCAGGTTTTTCTTTCAACGGTCCTTACTGTCAAAAACAAGGCAACCCAGCCCCCGTCTTCAATCCGGGAGCCAGCGCAGGACTGTTCAGCGCAACTCCTGCCGGACTGGTTTTTGTCAGCACCAGTTCGGGCGAGATTGATCTCAGCTCCAGCGCAGCCGGAACCTACACGATAACCAATTCAATCGCTGCCGAAGGCGGCTGCGCAACTGCATCTGCATTCACTACCGTCGTCATTAATGCTGCACCTTTTGTAAATGCAGGTCCTGACCAAACGATATGCTCAGGCCATCCGGTAACAATGGCAGGAACTATGAACGGAGGTACCACAAGCGTCATCTGGTCGGGCGGACTGGGTTCCTTTTCGAATCCTTCCCTTCTGAATGCAGTTTACACCCCGGCTGCCACAGAAACGAACGCTACGCTTTACCTGCGCTCAAACGCTCCGGCAAGCCCCTGTACGATCGCTATTGACAGCATGAATATCGTGATCAATCCTACACCAACAGCTCCCATTGCCAGTGGCGGAACCATTTGCCAGGGTTACGCGCTTAAACTGACTGCCAGCGATGCCGTATCGGATTACAAATGGTACTCTGCATCCACAGGCGGATCACTTCTGGCACTCACCGCTTCCTATACAACACCTGTTCTGAATTCAACAACCACTTATTATGCGGAAGATACCCTTGGAGGCTGTATCAGCTCATTAACTCCTGTAACCGTTACGGTTATTCCAACGGATAATCCTGCATTCAACTACGCTTCGGCTACGTTCTGTATCACAGGCGCAAACCCGGTTGCGACAATCACCGGAGGTTTTACCGGAACCTTCAGCAGCTCACCGGCAGGGCTTGTATTCACAAGCACTACTACAGGGGAGATTAATATGGTCGCAAGTTCACTGGGAACGTATAACATTACTTACACTACCGATGGCCCCTGCCCTGCCAGCAGTTCAGTTTCCCTGACCCTTACCAATTCACCCAATGCTTCGTTCAGCTATCCGGAAAATCCTTACTGTCAGAGAGGCGCCGCCCCGGTTCCTGCATACGTGAGCGGTGCAAGCGCAGGAGTATTCAGCGCTAGCCCATCGGGACTGGTATTTGTAAATACGTCCACAGGGATTGTAAACTTAAGTCTCAGCACTCCCGGAACCTACACGGTAACCAATACTATTGCTGCTTCAGGCGGTTGCGCATCCGCATCAGCCAGTGCTTTACTTACGATTGATCTTGCTCCGACTGTAAAGGCAGGACCCGATCAGACTATTTGCGCAGGATCATCGGCCACCCTCGCGGGTTCTATCGGTGGATCTGCGACAAGTGCCACCTGGTCAGGTGCCGGAAGTTTTTCAGATCCCACCGTGTTGAATGCAGTTTACACTCCAACACCGGCTGAAGTAACAGCCGGCCAGGCCAAACTGATTCTGACCACCAACCGGCCCGCAGGCCCCTGCAACGCTTTCAGCGACACCATCACAGTGTTCATTCACATTGACAATCCTTCCTTCAGTTATTCCGGCGGAACATTTTGTGTATCGGGATCGAATCCGACTCCGGACATTACCGGCCTTGCCGGTGGAACATTCAGCTCGGCTCCTGCCGGACTGGCATTTGTAAGTTCTTCAACCGGGGTTGTTAATCTCGGGACCACAACCCTGGGGACCTATACAATTACCTATACTACAAACGGCAGCTGCCCCAATTCTGAAACGAATTCACTTACAGTAACAACCGCTCCCGACGCCGGTTTTTCCTACAGTGGCCCCTACTGTCAAAAGCAAAGTAACCCATCCCCGGTGTTTACGCCCGGAAGCAGTGCCGGATTGTTCAGCGCCGTTCCATCGGGTCTTGTTTTTGTCAGCGCCAGTTCGGGAGAAATCAACCTGAGTGCCAGTGCAGCAGGAACCTATACAGTCACCAATTCTATTCCGGCCTCAGGAGGCTGTGCCGCTGCAAGCGCCTCAACAACGGTGGTCATTAATCCTGCCCCATTTGTCAGTGCAGGCCCGAATCAGATTGTATGTTCGGGCAATCCCGTAAATCTGGCTGGTTCAATGAGCGGAGCAACAACCAGCGTTACCTGGTCAGGCGGTCTGGGTTCCTTTTCGAATCCCTCGCTTCTGAATGCCATTTATACTCCTGCTGCCGGAGAAACGAAAGTTAAACTTTACCTCCGATCAAACACACCTCTCAGCCCCTGCACATCAGCCCTTGACAGCATGAACATCGTGATCAATCCCACACCTGCAGCTCCTGCTGCCAGCGGCGGAACCATTTGCATGGGGAATAGTCTTGTGCTGACAGCCAGCGATGCGGTAGCTGATTACAAGTGGTACTCCGCTGCTTCCACCGGTACGGTACTTGCGCTCACCGCATCCTTTACAACTCCGGTACTGAATACCAGCACAACCTATTATGTTGAAGATACACTGGGAGGATGCAGCAGTCAGATGACTTCTGTAAACATAACAGTCCTTCCGACAGACAAGCCGTCCTTTACGTATTCTTCTTCGACGTTCTGCGCAACAGGTTCAAATCCTGATCCCACCATAAGCGGGGGCTATACAGGCTCATTCAGTTCAGCACCTGCCGGCCTGGTGTTTAGCAGTACTTCAACCGGTGCGATCAACCTGAGTGCCAGTTCACTTGGAACCTATACCATAACATTTACTACAGACGGTCAGTGTCCGGCAAGCACTTCAGAACAGCTTACCATTAGCAACGCCCTCAATGCTGCATTCAGTTATGCAGCAAGTCCGTATTGTCAGCGGGGAGCCAACCCTTCACCTTCTTTTGCTGCCGGAGCCAGCGCAGGATTATTCAGCGCAAGTCCCGCCGGGCTGGTGTTTGTAAGTAACGCCGCCGGAGTTGTAAACATAAGCCTCAGTGCCCCCGGAACCTATACGGTAACCAATACCATTGCTGCCTCGGGAGGATGTGCTTCAACAGTCGCCACGGGTCTTCTGACTATTGCCACCGCACCGGCTGTCGATGCAGGACCCGATCAAACGATTTGTTCGGGATCATCGGCCACCCTGGCGGGTTCGATTGGAGGATCTGCAAGCAGTGCCACCTGGTCAGGTGCCGGAAGTTTTTCTGATGCCACCGCATTGAATGCCGTTTACACTCCAACGCCGGCTGAAGTAACAGCCGGCCAGGCGACCCTGATTCTGACTACCAATCGCCCTGCCGGTCCATGTGCCGCTTTCAGCGATACCATGACAGTGTTCATTCACATTGATAATCCTTCCTTCAGTTATTCCGGCGGAACATTTTGTGTATCAGGATCGAATCCGACTCCGGACATTACCGGCCTTGCCGGTGGAACATTCAGCTCGGCTCCTGCAGGACTGGTATTTGTAAGCCCTTCAACGGGCGTAGTCAACCTGGGTGCGACAACACCTGGTACCTACACCATTACCTATACCACCAACGGCAGCTGCCCCAATTCTGATACACATTCACTCACCATAACAACTACTCCCGATGCTTCATTCACCTATGCCACTCCTTTCTGTGAAAAAGGTTCGAATCCCTTGCCAGCCTTTGTCAGCGGTTCCAGCGCAGGAATCTTCAGTGCTTCTCCCGCAGGACTGATATTTGTAAACGCAAGTACCGGAGAAATCAATCTCAGTGCCAGTGCCGCCGGCACCTATACCGTGACCAATACCATTGCTGCCAGTGGAGGCTGTTCGGCTGCGGCTTCCACCTCTTCGGTTACCCTGATTCCGCCTGCAACTGTAAATGCCGGCCCTGATCAAAGTGGATGCGAAGGGTCATCGGTAAATCTCGCAGGAAGTGTTAGTGGTTCGGCTTCGGGCGCTATCTGGACAGGTGGATTGGGCACCTTCAGTCCCAATAATTCAACCTTGAATGCGGTATACATTCCTGCAGCGGGCGAAACCTCTGCTACGCTTATTCTGACCAGTGATTCCTCTGCAGGGTCCTGCAATGTCGCACGCGATACCCTGATCCTTACCTTCCGGACCCATCCTGCTGCACCAAACGTATCCGATACTACAATTTGCTCAGGAACCACTGCTACACTTAGCACGACCGATCCGACCGGAACCATTCAATGGTTTAATTCGGCCACAGGCGGAACAGCAATATTCAGCGGACCTGCATTTACTACCCCTGTTCTTGTCGCAACCACAACGTATTATGTTCAATCAACGGTTTCAGGATGTGTCAGCGCAGTAAGAACTCCGGCGACAGTTAATGTGAATGCCTTACCTGATGCTTCCTTTACCTATACAAGCCCATTCTGCAAAAACAACTCAAATCCGCTGCCTTTATTTGGCAGCGGTTCCAGTGCAGGTGTATTCAGCGCTTCTCCTGCAGGTCTGGTATTTGTCAGCGCCACTTCGGGTGAAATCGCACTGGCTTCGAGTGCTGCCGGAACCTATGTAGTTACCAATACAATTACCGGTTCTGGAGTTTGTGCATCTGCGATCTCCTCCTATACGGTTACCATTATCCCGTTTGCCACCGCAAATGCCGGTTCCGACCAGACCCTTTGCAGTTACGATATCATTTCCCTCAGCGGATCTGTTGGCGAAGCTCAATCCGAATTCTGGAAAACACTGGGATCCGGTTTATTCAGTCCTGACAGCACGAACTTAAATATCACTTATGTTCCCGGCGCAACTGATATTTCAAATGGAAGCGTAAAGCTGATTTTGGTAAGCGCCAACAATTGTGGTTTTGTTTCAGACACAGTTCTGATAACAATAGGAGCAAAACCTGTTGCTTCCTTTGCAACTTCAGCCGGTACTTATACTGCAGGCGAATCCATTAGTTTCGTAAACAACTCCAAAGGATCCTCGGCCTGGGTATGGAATTTTGGAGACAATGCTCCGGTTTCTGATGCACAGGATCCAACCCACAGTTATAAACTGAAAGGAGACTACACCATCAGCCTGATTGCCAGCAGCAGTCTGGGATGCTTAGACACAGCAAGCCAGCTGATTACCATTGAAGGAAATTCTGCGGTCAATGGCTCATCTACACCCGCTGTACCCAGCGCTTTCACACCTAACGGTGACCACCTGAATGACATCCTGGTCGTCAGAGGGGGACCTTTTCAGGAAATTGATTTCAGAATATTTAACGAATGGGGAAATGAACTTTTCCGTTCGGAGGCACAAACCAACGGTTGGGATGGAACACTGAACGGAAAAGCACAGGCTCAGGGTGTTTATGTCTGGACGTTGACAGGAGTAATGACAGACGGACAGACTGTTAAAATGGCGGGTAATGTAACCTTAATGAGATAAAACGATGGGCTATGAAAAAAGCAATGAAATATGCGGGAATTTTTCTGATGCTGGCCACAGGCTTAGCTCCCGCACAGGATTTTCATTTGTCGCAATACGATGCAGCCACGTTGTACATGAATCCGGCCAATACAGGTATGTACGCAGACGAAAAAAGCGATTACCGGATTTACAGTGACTACCGCTCACAATGGGGAGCAATCGGTGTAAAGCCATTTTCAACAGCCTATGTGGCATTTGACATGCCGGTAGAAAAATGGAGAAAGAAATTCGGCCTTGGAGGTTACATTATCGATAACAATGCCGGGGTGGGAAATTTCAACACCATGAATGCTATGTTTTCGGCTGCCTACAATATCCTGAATAAATCCAACAGAAAGCATTACCTGACAACTGGAATTCAGATCGGCATACTCTACAACAGTTTTAATCCGACTAATTTTACCTACGATAATCAATACTCTTCTGCCATCGGCGGATTTGACAATTCCATTCCCAGCGGGGAAAACATTCCGGCAACCAGTATGGTCAGGCTGGATGCCAATTACGGCCTGTTTTACAAGTTTATCGACAGGAAAAAGAACGTTCACCCCTATGCGGGATTTTCCATTCAGCATGTGAATGAACCCAAGATGACGATTATTGAAACAGAGTCCAGATTAGCAATGCGTTTTAACTATCTGGCCGGCTGTGATTACCAGATCTCTGAACAGTTGAAACTTTCACCCCGTATTTTATACATGGATCAGGGAGGAGCCACCGAATTCACGATTGGTTCCCTGGTCTACTATAAAATGCTGAATCCCTATGAAGTGATGGGCGGGCTCGAATACCGCTGGCAGGATGCTTTTATTGTTCACCTGGGAATAAAATACGGACAGAATACTTTTCGCTTCAGCTATGATGCCAACACCTCTTACCTGAATACCTATACAAACGGCAAAGGCGCCTGGGAGTTTTCAATGATTCTCAGCAAGCAGAACAAATTCGACAAAATCGACAAATTCTTTAATTAGGCTTCCACTTCAGCGGTCTTGGTTTCAACGGCAAATTCCTTGCGAAAGGCCGTTACCAGATCAAGCTTCTCCCAGCCAAATGTTTCGTATTTTTTGCCATTCACTTCCTTAATCCCCGGAGTCCGGCCCATATGTCCATAAGCAGCAGTATCGGAGTAGATCGGATTCTTGAGGCCGAAACGTTTAACGATCGCGCTTGGCCGGAGGTCGATCAGCTTGCTGACTTTTGCAGAAATTTCTCCGTCGCTTAGTCTTTTACCTTCTTTGTTTCTGGCCTTGCAGGTACCGTAGGTGTTGACATAAAGACCCACAGGCTGTGCCACACCAATGGCGTAAGCCACCTGAACCAAAACTTCATCGCAAACTCCGGCAGCCACCAGATTCTTGGCAATGTGCCGTGTTGCATAAGCCGCTGAGCGGTCAACCTTTGAAGAATCCTTGCCTGAGAACGCTCCGCCGCCATGTGCTCCGCGTCCCCCGTAGGTATCCACAATAATTTTTCTTCCGGTAAGACCGGTATCACCATGTGGGCCTCCGATTACAAACTTCCCGGTCGGGTTTACAAAATACTTGATATCATCTGTAAACAAACGTTTCACCCGGGATGGTAAAAGCTTCTTTATCCTGGGAATAAGAATATTCACCACATCGTCATGAATTTTCGCCTGCATTTCCTTTTCACTTGCAAAATCATCGTGCTGGGTCGAAAGCACTATGGTCTCTACCTTTTCGGGTTTCCCTTTATCACTGTATTGAATGGTAACCTGTGATTTGGCATCAGGACGCAGGTATTTCATTTTCTTGCCTTCCCTTCTGATCACCGCCAGTTCCTTAAGCAGTAAGTGTGAAAGCTCAAGGGGAAGCGGCATGTAATTGTCTGTTTCACGGCAGGCATAACCAAACATCATACCCTGATCCCCGGCGCCCTGCTCCTCTTCCTTTGTGCGCTCAACGCCTTGATTGATATCTGAACTTTGCTCGTGAAGCACATTGATGACGCCGCAGGAAACGGCGTCAAACTGATATTCAGATTTGGTATACCCGATACGGGAAATCACATCCCGGGCAATCTTCTGCACATCCACTTTCGCTTTAGCAGTTTCGTTGCATTTAATTTCACCCCCGATAACAACCAGTCCGGTCGTAACGAATGTTTCACAGGCAACTTTTGCATTCGAATCGTAGGTTAAAAATGCATCAATAATTGCATCCGAAATCTGATCCGCCACTTTGTCGGGATGACCTTCCGACACCGATTCTGAGGTAAATAAATACGACATGTTTTCTTATGTTTTAGGTTTAAATTGTTCGGAACGCTAAAGTACAACTATCGCCTGTATTTGCAAAATTCAGCAAAAACTACAGCTTTTCAGCGATATCGACAGATGCTGGACACACAATACTAATTTTTTTAGTTGCCGACTGGTAAATTCTTTTCCGAAGGCTCCTCCAAACTGGTCAGCATAACCGTCCGAAAATATATAAAAAGTATCCCCGCTCTGCAAATCGAAGGGGTTATTCCCCCTCACTCACCTTCTTCACCAGGGCCCTCTTGGCAATAGGCAGTAAAGTCTGTTCCATAGGCAGACGTAGTTCGCTCTCCACCACGAATACAGCGGGATTCGGAAGTTTGGCATTCTCCCGTACCAGATCAATTTTAATAAATTCGTAGGTATGGGTAAAACTCCGGGTATACGATTTTATGTACGTCGTATGAATGCCGCGGTATTTGACATCCGGCTGCTGAAAGATTGTAATCTGATACTCGAATACAGAAGTATCAGCACTTCCGTTTTTGATAAAGAGATAACCTTGTTCGGGAAAGAGCGGCATAACACCTATAGGATAGATGGTCAGATTTTCTTCAACGAAATCATATATTTTTTTTCCTTCCGAAATCCGCAGCTGAAACTGAGGAATCGAATAATCAATTATAGATTCCAGTTCGGCCATTAGTGTGTCGTCCTGAATCACCTTTTCATAACTCAGCATGAGCCTTTCCACATCCATCTTCTGCAAACGTTGAGGAAAAGCATCCATCAAATTCTGCTTGTTTTCCTTGATGGCCAGAACCTGACGGTAATGTTCGACAAGTTCAGACAAGGATGGGTATAAACAATTGGCTCCGAAATGATCATGAACTTCTTTCAGATAGGCCAGCAAAACGTATTTTTTGTACTCAAAATCGATGTGCTTCTCGGTTAACCAGTTCTTGCTTAGCATGCTACATAAGGT
>JABDFU010000010.1:0-1173 GCA_013286385.1 Bacteroidota bacterium | reverse complement strand
ACATAAGGTTTGGGTTGCTTCAAGTTATAGTTATTAAACGCAAAATGTGCATAAATGTTTCGTTTTTATCAACTACAGCCTGTTCAAATTACTGAACTTGGTGCTTACCAAAAACACTTCAAAAATCATGCAAACAAACAGAATTCTGCAAATCAGCCTGGTCGCAGCAGCCTCCTTTTTGCTATCCTGCGTTCCGCAGCGAAAAATGGAAGAAGAACAGGCCCGCCGCAAGAGTTGTGAAGATGAGCTTTCGGCCCTCAAAGCGCAACACCAGGATTTTGAAACCCAGAACAAGGAAATGAAAACCCAGCTTGCCTCCATACAGGAAAAACTGGGCGACTTGCAAAAAGACACCACGATAGTGGGGTCCGACTTCCGAAGTATGTCCTCAAGGTACAGCAAATTGAATGCCGTAAACGAAGAGTTACTGGACAAATACAAGCGCATGATGGAAACCAATATTAATGACACGAAAAAAATTTCCACCGAACTTAATGCCACGCAGGAATCTTTGTTGAAAAAACAGGATCAGCTTAAGCGTCTCGAAGACAGTTTAAATTTAAAGCAGATGAGTCTGGAATCCATGAAACTGGCCTTGCAGCAGAGAGAACAAAAGATTGCCGAAATGCAGGACATCCTCAATAAGAAAGACCAGGCCGTTGCCAGCCTTAAGAAAAAGGTCAGCGAAGCCTTACTGGGCTTCGAAAACAAAGGGCTCACCATAACTCAGAAAAACGGAAAAGTATATGTTTCCCTCGAGGAGAGTCTGCTTTTTGCATCGGGCAAAATCAACGTTGAAGCCAAAGGAGTCGAAGCCCTTAAAAAACTGGCCGGAGTTCTTGAGCAAAATTCTGATATCAATGTAATGGTTGAAGGACATACCGACAATGTTCCCATGAAAGGTACGGGAGAAATAAAAGACAACTGGGATCTGAGTGTATTGCGGGCAACTTCCATCATCAAGATTTTAACCAACGGCAATGTTGACCCCAAACGTCTTACAGCGGGAGGTCATGGAGAATACTTCCCCATAGACCCTGCCAATACAGCCGAAGCCCGGAAGAAAAACCGCCGTACCGAAATCATCCTGACACCGAAACTCGACGAGCTCTTCAAAATTCTCGAGACCAATTAGGCTATGAATAAAATTTACTACCTCAGTTCCTGCTCCAC
>JABDFU010000009.1 GCA_013286385.1 Bacteroidota bacterium | reverse complement strand
TGGCGAGGTGGTAAAGGCTATAGACCGCAACTGGCAAAGCCTTGGAAAGAACCGGGACAAGTTTTACAGCCTTGTGATTGCCCCTGAAGAAAAGGAAGTGCTGCACCTGGGAGGAGATAAACAAAAGCTCAGGGACTATGCCATTCAGGTTATGGATATTTACGCCCAGAACTTTAATAGCCTCAGTGGAAAAAACAAGGGGTTGAAGGAATCTGATTTAACCTGGTTTGCCAAGCTTGAGGACTACCGTTATTACAAGGGCTGGGACAAGGAGGTAAAGCAGGGCCTGGTCAAAAACAATGAAAAGAAACAGGGCGTACGCCATGTGCATATCCATATTATCGTGGCCAGGAAAGACAGGCAAAATCTCTATACGCTTTCTCCGCAGGTAGCTAATAAAAAAGTGTTCCACATCGTAGGCTTTAAACTAAAGGCGGGTTATGCCTTCGATCGCATGTACAATTACCGGGGCTCAGTCAGGCATCTGGAAGCCCATATCGAAAAACGTATGGGACACCGCCAGGTGATCCAGGTGATCGAGAAGTACGCAGAGTATAAAAAATACCGCGGTTACGACCGGGCAGCAGACTTTGGTCTTGGGCTGAGTTTGTAATTAACCTAATCGCCTTAATGATTACTGTTTCCTGCAGAAATAAAAGGAAGCCCGGCCCGACCGGGCTATTTTAAAAACTTCTCCTGAAAAAACGCAACGTAATCCCCAATATTTTTTTCTTTGTAAAAGATGGGGAAGTTATCATTTGAAATAACAAAAGTATTCAGTTTGGCAGGATTCAGGCCGGTGAAAATGTCTTTTTTGTCTTTGGTAATAAGGGAATAATACGTCATTGCCTTTTCCTTGCCTTCAAACGATTTGACGGTTAGCAGATGCCGGTCGTTATCCATTGGAATATAGTCCACCTTAAGGTCTGCCAGGCTGTAAAATTCTGAATTTATATCTGCCAATTGTATCTTCAGTTTGTTGATGTCTGTAGTGCCTTCGTAAATAAAGGCGAATAGGTATTGGGCAGAGGCATCGAAAAGGTACTGAACAGCAGTCTTGACCAGCGTATCCTTTTTTGTTTCAGGACCGTTTTTTTCAGCATTTCTTTTCTTTTTAATCAGATCCAGATATTCCTGCGCCTTGTCCTTTATTTCTCCTTTGGGGTGTTTAATAAGAATACGGGTAAGTGCAGCTTCGAAGGCATCAACCCCCTGGGTATGTCCGATAGCCAAAGCGTTCAGCATATCGAACCGGGGCAATAACGGATTTTTTCCCAATGCCGTATCAGCCTCCTGGCATTTAGCAATCACAGCTAAATAATTACTGTCGCGGTAAAGCTGAAAAGTCGCGTTGTACATGGCTTCCGCAGCGCTAAGGTTCGATTCTTTCGATGCATTGTAACCGGGGTTACGAATAATTTTTGCATACTCGGTATCGGGATATTTATCGAGGATCAGGTTCTTGAAATAGTCGGTCCGGTCCTGATTGGCCAGCAGCAGGTAAAGCCGGTACAGCTGATAATACGTAATCAGCTTGTATTTATTTTCGGGAAAGCGCTGCAACATATCCTCGAATGTCTCAGCAGCTTTTTTGTTGTTAAAAAGCTGCTCTTTGTAAATGGAGCCCAGCGCATAATAGGCTTCCAGAATTTTTTCGTTCGATTTTTTAAGGGCTGCCTCGGTCAGCGGAATGTTTTGCAGGTAAAAGTCCTTGCTTTTTTTATCGGTCGTTTTCTTAACCACGGCCGTTTTCTTGGTCGAATCCGCCGCGGCGTCTGTCTGGTCAGAAGAGGCGCCCGCGTCGTCCAGGGTAGCATCTTTCGAAGATCGCCTCCAATTATCCTCCAGTTTTCGGTCCCCCCATTTTTTTTTGAAATCACTCATACCGAAGTTCACCGTGGCCGAATTGTAATAATACCACTGCCCGTTGTTTTGCTGGGAGCCTCCCGCCTGCTGCCCCATCTGACTGTTGTCCTTTTGCTGCTGCTTCTGCAGCGCAAGTTCTTCTTCTTTCTTTTTCTGAGCCGCTTCTTCATCAGCCATAACCTCCGCTATTTTCGCATCCCGGGCTGCATCACTCATCCTGGCAATGGCCTGCAGGCTGTCCTGATCAATAATAATGGTCATGTTTCTGACCAGATCAGACAGGCTTTTTCGCTTGTTGTTAATCAGTTCAAAATTGGGGAAGTCGGGCTTAATAAGCGAAACCGTACTGTCGTAATAGGCCTGAGCAGGGCGGTACTCCATCCGGTCAAATGAGATATCCGCCAGTTTCAAAAAAGAAAGCGCCTTTTGATTTTTATTGCTCACGCTTTTTTTGATCGACCGTTTCAGGTAACTCATGCAGTCATTCATCTGATTGTCCTTTTCCGCAATTACGGCCAATGCATAATAAATCTGATCCTGCAAATCAATGTTCTTTTTATCCTTAAGCATTTTGAACAATTGTTTTTTAATTTTTTCGCCCTCTTCAGGAGAAGCGGGGTCGTAACAGCTGGCCTTGTTCATCTGGGCATTGAAGGCCATTTCGTAAACGGGATGCAGTTTCACCACATTGGTGTACAAATCAGAGGCCCTCTTCAGTTTCCCTGTTTTTTGCTCCAGTTGCGCAAGGATAAAGGTATACCGGGCTCTGTATTTCCTGCTTTTGCAGAGCGTGATTGCTTTCAGAAGCGGCTTCATCGCTCCCCCGTAATTTTCACGCATCAGAAAATGGTACGCCTCAATGGCGGCCAGCTCGCTTTGGTATTCTTTGGGCAGCTCTTTGTCATCGGCCAGCAAATCGATCAGGGACTCGGCTTCGGATACGCTTCCCATTTCATCATAGGCCCTGATGAGCCACATCATTCCCATGTAGCGGTCGCTCAGCAAGGGATAACGGGTGTCTTCGGGATTACGGATAAACCACCTCAGGGCCAGACTGCGGTCGTTGTTCTTTTTGTAGGTGCGCGAAACGTAATCAAAGTTTTCGATGGCGGCAAAGAAATCGCGTTTGTAAAAATGTGCACGGCCCATAAGCACAAAGCTGGGGGCTATCCATTTGCAGGCTCCGGGAATCTCCTTGCCTGATTTTGTGGTAATCATGTGGTGCTTAATGACTTTCGACAATTTCAAAATAGATTTGTCCATCTCAGGGAACAGGGCCTTGGCCTGTTCAGGATTGGGGTAAATGAAAACAGGGAGTATCTTGCTGTAATCTTCTTTTCGTGTTGTCTCGAGTTTAAAGAGTCCGTCTTTTACACTTTCGTTGGCATAAAAATAGCCATTAAACCTGGAAGTGGTATTGTGAAAATGTCTGGTAACCCAGGTGTTTTTCTTGGTTGTACAGCCATCGGTTAACAGAATGGTTAGCAGACATAGCAAAGCCGGGAATGGAGCAAAAAAAACCTTAGCGGCCAGCCTGATCGGTGTCACAATTATTTTGGTATTGTTCAGAATAACGTCAAAGAGGCAAAATTATTGCAAATTTTGATACGTTTTAGTTAAAACCATAGAATAGTCTGTAGTCTTTGGTATCTTTGGTTGCATATGACTTTGGTTGCGTATGTCTATTGATTCTTTCTATGCCTGCTGATTCGGAGAAAAAAAGGACCTTATCTGAGCGTTTAAGAGACCGTTACCGCCTGGTCATCCTGAATGATTCTTCGTTTGAGGAGAAGTTTGTGTTGAAATTAAGGCCCCTGAGCCTTTTTGTCGGGGTTGGGGCAAGCATTATCCTACTGATTACCCTCGGTATTATAATCATAGCCTTTACAGCCCTGCGGGAATATATACCCGGCTATACCGACACCAAAATCCGCAGGTCGTTAATCGACCTGGCTGTCAAGAGTGACTCGCTTGTATACGAACTCGACCTGAAAACAAAATACATTGACAACATCAACAGGGTAATCAGCGGAAATCTAAAGACCGACAGCACACATAAAAAGCCCAGCCCTTCTGTCAATTACAAATCCCTGATCAACAGCAACAAAGCGTCGAAAGAAGATTCGGCTCTGAGGACTGAAATTGAACATCAGGAACGTTTTACCTTAAGCATAAGCAATGCAAAACCCAGCGCAAACGGCATCTCCAGCTTTTTCTTTTTCACCCCTCTCAAGGGAAGCGTAACCAGTTCCTTTAAAGCCCGCGATGAACACTATGGGGTCGATGTGGCGTCAAAAGAAAACGAGGCCATCAAAGCCACCCTCGACGGTACGGTCATTATGGCTGCCTGGACAACAGAGACGGGCTACAGCATGCAGATTCAGCACAGCAATAACCTGGTCTCCGTTTACAAACATTGTTCGGTCCTGATGAAAAAAACCGGGAACTACGTTAAGGCAGGCGAAGTCATTGCAATAGTGGGCAACAGTGGGGAACTCACCACAGGCCCTCACCTTCACTTTGAGCTCTGGTACAATGGCTCTCCTATTGACCCGCAGGATTACATGGTATTTTAGATTACATAATAGTTTAATCGTTGAAGCCTGAATGAATTCTTCGTCAAAAAAACACATCGCCATTCTCGGGTCCACAGGCTCCATAGGAACCCAGGCGCTGGATGTGGTGCGGGCGAATCCTGATTCGTTTTCTGTTGAAGTGCTGACTGCCGGAAAGAATGCAGAGTTGCTGATTTTACAGGCGCTGGAATTTTTGCCGGATGCCGTAGTGATTGAAGACGAAAAGCAGCTGAAAAAAGTAAAAGACGCTTTAAGCGACAAAAGCATAAAGGTTTACGGAGGGGGCAAAGCCATTGAACAGGTGGTTCAGATGGAAAAAATTGACCTGGTGCTGACTGCTATTGTCGGATATGCAGGGCTCGCCTCGACCATCAGCGCTATCAAAGCAGGCAAAACGATTGCACTGGCCAACAAAGAAACACTTGTGGTTGCCGGGGAACTGGTGACAGCGCTTGCAAAAGAACACGGGGCCAGCATTTATCCGGTCGACTCCGAACACAGCGCGATTTTTCAATGCCTGGCTGGAGAGTTTCACAACCCCATTGAAAAAATAATACTTACCGCATCCGGCGGACCGTTTCGCGGAAAAGATGCCGCCTTTCTGGGCGGCGTTACAAAAGCCCAGGCGCTGAAGCACCCCAACTGGGAAATGGGTGCGAAAATCACCATTGACTCAGCAACCCTTATGAACAAAGGGCTTGAAGTAATAGAGGCCAAATGGCTTTTTCACCTGACCCCCGGACAGATTGAGGTAGTCGTACACCCGCAATCTATTGTGCATTCTCTGGTTCAATTCAGGGACGGGAGTCTTAAAGCCCAGCTCGGCCTGCCCGATATGAAAGTGCCCATACAATATGCATTGGCTTATCCCCTTCGTCTTCCCAATACCTTCCGGCGTTTTGATTTCTCAGAATACCCCGATCTGACCTTTGAGAAACCCGACCGAAAGACCTTCCGCTGTCTTGACCTGGCGTTCCTCGCCCTGGAAAAGGGCGGAAACGCTTCCTGCATACTCAATGCAGCAAACGAAGTTGCCGTTGATGCCTTTTTAAAGGATCGCATCGGTTTTTTGAAAATTCCTGAACTGATCGAACGCTGTCTCGAAAAAATGGTTCAGCTCAATAAACCCGGTTACGAAGATTATGTAAATACTGACCGGGAAACCCGTAAATTTGCAAGCGGATTGATTTGAAAAGATTGATCTGCAACTATTGATTTTGATTTTCACCCGATTTAAAATTTTATGATACAGGCCATACAATTTATACTCAGTCTCTCGATTCTGATTGTGCTGCACGAACTGGGACATTTTATTCCTGCCAAACTTTTCAAGACCAAGATCGAAAAGTTTTATCTCTTTTTTGACCCCTGGTTTTCGCTCTTCAAAATCAAACGGGGAGAAACCGAATACGGCATTGGCTGGCTCCCCTTGGGCGGTTATGTAAAAATTGCCGGAATGATTGACGAATCCATGGACAAAGAGCAGATGAAATTGCCTCCGGAACCCTGGGAATTCAGGTCAAAACCGGCCTGGCAACGCCTTATTATCATGTGCGGCGGCGTAACGGTTAATGTTCTGCTGGGTATTCTTATTTACGCCATGGTTTTATTCACATGGGGGGATGAGTATCTGGAGACGAACAATGCCAAATTTGGCATATCCTGTGATTCGACAGCGCTGCACATCGGTTTAAAGAACGGAGATAAAGTACTTGGCGTGGATCATGCTCCGGTTAAAAAATTCAATAAAATAGCCCTTGCTTTTCTGTTTGACAACGCAAAAAGCATACAGGTTGAAAGAGACGGACAAAAATTAGACATTCCTGTTCAGGAGGACATCAGGCCCCAAATCATACACAAGCAAGGCTTTATTGAACCCAGAGTCCCGGCTTATGTGGATACTGTATTACCTGACAAAGCCGCTTTTAAGGCAGGACTTCTTAAAGGTGACAGTATCATTGCCGTCAACGGAGATTCGATGGGCTATTTCGATCAGGTCAGGGACGCGGTTCGTAGGAGCAAAAATAAAAGCGTTGAATTAACGGTTGTCAGAAAATCAGCTACGGTTCAACTAACTGTAAAAGTTGATTCCACCGGAACTATTGGCTTTGCCGTTTCTTCAGACCCACACAGGTATTTTAACATTACCGAACGAAAATTCAGTTTCTTTTCCTCTTTTCCGGCGGGACTTCACAAGGGCATTGAAACCATGGTCATTTATGTCAAAAACATACGGGTGCTGCTGACCGTTAAGGAGGCCCACAAGTCGCTTGGAGGATTTATTGCAATAGGTAAAATGTATGCGCCGGTATGGGACTGGAAAAGCTTTTGGAGTTTTACGGGATTTCTGTCTTTTGTGCTGGCCGTCATGAATATTCTTCCCATCCCGGCATTGGACGGAGGACACGTGATGTTCCTTTTGTACGAAGTGATTACCCGCAGAAAGCCCAATGAAAAATTTCTCGAATACGCTCAGTATGCCGGAATGATTCTTATAGTTGCGCTGCTGATCTATGCCAATTCAAATGATGTGGTACGTTTGTTCTCAAAATAAATAGAGGTCCATGATTTTTTCGCTTAAAATTAAAACCTCAGAATGTTTCGCAGGGTTACGCTTCCTCCTAATCGCTAATCGCTATTGGCTATTCGCTTTATTTCTGTCTTCTCCCCTATTCGCTCAGAACACCACCTTCTCTCCGGATGAAAAAAAGGCTCCTTCTCCAACAACCATAGTTAAGGATGCCCGTAAAGTTCTTGTGATTCCGTTTGAACCACGCCTGTACATGTCTGAAATTGACCAGGGCGTGAATCACGAAACAAAAATGACTCAGCATCAGATACGCAACGCTTTTCGTTCGGGGCTCGATTACAGCGTCGTTGCTGCCTTTAAAAAAAAATACAGCGTGTACTCACTTCTTAGCGATACGGGGGCATCAGGAATTGACCAACGGTACGTATACGAGTGCATTGCTTACAATGCTCTTCCGGTTCCCAGCCCGGCCGGTAACAGCGCTACCGCTGATAAAAAAAACGGCAAAAAAACAGACGACAACAAACCCTCCATTCAAAACGGACAACTAACTGTTACGACCAGCGATCAGAAAAAATTTATGAATATTACCATTACCAATCCCAATTTACTGACAACACTGAATAAACGATACGGATCAGAAGTATTTGTTTTTATAAGTGAACTCGATCTCAACGTACAAGCGGATACTCCTGAACAATATTCGAGTGGGAATGCCGGGCGAACAGCGAGTGTGCATTATACCATTTACGATTTGAAAGGAAACCCGATAAACGCCGGCATGGCTGTTGTCAAATTTCCTGCCGGACTGAACAATCCGAATACAATTGTAAATTCTTATTTCACAAATGCTGCACGGATTATACTGGATAATTACCTGTCAGCAATTACCCCAAAACCGGAAAAAGCACATTGAACGGCACTGAAAAAAAGCCCCCCATTTACTTAAGCGTAGTAATCGGTTCATACAATAGTTCACTCGCTCTTTCTAAAAATCTTGGAATTCTTATATCCTGGTTAAAAACAAAATCAGTTTCCTGGGAGCTCATCATCGTGGACGACGGATCAGCAGACAAGGGTGAAACAGAAAAAATCGCAAAAAAATACAACGCCATTTATCTGAAAAACGGGCAGAATCTCGGTAAGGGTTCGGCCATCCGAAAGGGAATGTTAAATGCAAACGGAAGATTCAGACTTTTCACCGATGCCGACATCCCCTACGAGCCGGAAGTAATCGATCAGTTTTTACACTACCTGGACTTCAAGGAATTTCACATGGTTGTCGGAGACCGGACCCTCGATGGGGCCAGTTACTTCACGAAGGTTGGTAAAATCCGTTCCTGGGCAAGCCGGCTTTTCTCCTTTATCGTCGGACGATTCATTGCAGGAGGAATGTTCGACACCCAATGTGGAATTAAAGGCTTCAGAGCTGAAGTCGCAGAGGATATTTTCTCCGTTTCCCGGATAAACCGCTTTGCCTTTGATGTCGAGACGTTATACATTTCGCTAAAAAGAAACTACGACATTAAACGTCTCCCTGTCAAACTCAGGAGTCAGGATGGAAATACCGTCAACGTAGCAAAAACCAGCCTGATCATGCTGACTGATATTCCGCGGATAATTTATTATTATTACAGGGGTAATTACCGGAAAAAATAAAATGGAAGGGCGTATTGGAGACAGCGAAAGACGCATCGGTGACAGGGTACAAATACCGGGCGATTACCAGCACAAAGCTTATTATTCGGGAAAATCCCCACAGCGATTCTGGCACTTTGCAAAATTAACAGAGGCAGAAAAAGCCCTTGAAATAAAGGAGGGGGACGAAATTCTTGATGCAGGATGCGGCTCCGGACTGTTTTCTCATTTTCTGGCAAAATACAAAGGAACCCATGTCACAGCGATCGATTCCAATGAGAAGGCAATAGAATTTGCCCGCTCTGCTTACAGTGATCCCAATCTGAATTTCAAACTCGGATTAGTGGACGAAATGAATCTTCCCGTTAACAAATTCGACAAAATAGCCTTTCTCGAGGTGCTTGAACACCTTACAGAAAAACAGGGCACACAACTACTCAGGACTTTTCATTCGCTTTTAAAACCAGGCGGCAGACTGGTGATATCCACACCCAACCGATTCAGTTTATGGCCTTTGACAGAATGGGTCATGGATTTTTTACACCTTACACCTGATATGGCCGAGAGCCAGCACGAGCACCTGTATTCAGGAACCGAACTCCTGCAAAAAGCCCGGCAGGCGGGGTTCCTTCTTCAAACGAAAAACACCATCAATACCTTCGCCCCCTGGCTTGCCCTGTTGAGCTGGAGGCTTGCGTTAAAAGTTCATAAACTGGAAATGAAATACAACAAAAAATACGGATCGATCCTGCTTTACACCTTTTACAAAAGCTAATAACCAATCCAAAATCAAAGATTAATTATATCTATACCTTTACAAAGGATTATTAACCCTACAAAAAATTACTAACCCTTAGGATCCTAACCGGTGAATTTTGCATATTCTTTCTTAAACAGGCCCAAATGGAATATGCATTATTTGTTTTTGATACTCATTGCTTTTTTCGGTTTCTGGCAAATAGGATTTTTAAACAATCCCTTAAAATGGGACATGATCGATTGCTTTTACCCCTGGAGGTATTTTGTAGGAGATTGTTTGCAGCACCACAGACTACCCTTGTGGAACCCTTATCAATGTCTGGGTTATCCTATTTGTGCGGACCCGCAAAGCGGAGCATGGTATCCGGTGACCTGGTTCACAGGTTATTTTTTTGGATACACCGGTTATTCCCTTTCACTTGAATTTATGCTACATATTTTCCTGGCCGGCGTGGGAATGTATCTGTTGGGACAAACCCTGCAATTCCATAAAAATGTGGCCTTTTTTATAGCCGTCAGTTATATGCTATCCGGTTTTTTTATCGGGAATGCCCAACATTTTTCTTATGTAATCAGCGGAGCCTGGGTACCTTTTGTATTGACCGGTTATCTGAAATCGGCCCGGGAAAAATCCTGTAAAAATGCATTAAAAACAGGATTTTTTCTATCCTTGCTTTTTACAGGAGGATACCCTGCCTTTGTATTCATACTGGGTTATTTCCTGCTTGCTTTATTTTTGTTTTACGCCATTAAACAATTCCCTTCGGAAAAGATGGGCGGTTTGGGAAAGTGGATCAAGCTAAACGGATTGATAACCCTGACTGCTTTAGTGATGAGTTCAGCTTCACTGATCTCGCTTTACACGGCCATACCTTATATTACACGGGGAGACGGCCTGAGTCTGGAGAAAGTTTTAATAGGACCCTTCAGCCCTCAATGTTCTCTTTCGTTTTTAGTACCCTTTTCCGTGATAAAAGACATGAACTTTTTTGTAACCGATTTGTCTATGACAAATGCTTATTTCGGACTCATCCCGCTGATTTTTTTTCTGTATTCTTTTTTTATAAAAAAATCAAACCTGATGAAATTGTTTCTCTTCATGGGACTTTTTACCCTCGCGGCGGCCTTCGGAAAATACACACCGGTCAGAGCTTTTTTGTTTTATTTCTTGCCGCTCATGAATTTATTCAAAATTCCAAGCTTGTTTCGTTTGTTTGCTATAATAGGATTCGTAGTACTTTCGGGATTCTCCCTGAATTTCTTTTTTTCTGACTCCCGGATCAGCACGAAGAAAATAAAAACAATTTCGGCAGGTATACTTATGATTTTACTTGCTTTAGCAGTTTACTCCGGATCCAGGTGCTCGTTGATTCATTCGGGTTTTTTAAAACACGACCTGTTTACCTTTTCCAGGAATTCATCACTCGATCAGCATATTTATTTTCAAAGCCTGATCCAGCTGATCGTATTGGCTGTTTTTCTTGCTTTAATTTATAAAATCAGGGATCGAAGTAAATTGTTTAATTATTTAAGTGCGCTTCTTGTGATTGAAATGATCCTTTCAGCTCAGCTGAATGCCCCCTACACCGTTTATTATGAGCAGTTCAAAGCCGCCGGCCTGAAGGAGCAAAGCAATTCATTTCCGGCAGGCTACCCTTTGCCCGTTTCTAAAAACGTGCTGGACATTTCAGATTCCACGGCAGGATTGGCATCGGGCGCTTTATGGAAAAATCTAAACACGTTCCACAAACAAACGGCATTTGACGGATTTAATTCGTTTCAGTTAAAAAGCACTTCGATGCTGGAAGGTTCCTTGCCGGATTTGTTTTTTTCTACGTTGAAAAACAGGATCGTTTTTCTTTCTGATAAACTATTCGATGTGGATTCAATTGCCGGTCAGATTTCACAGCACAGGTTAAACAGCAAGGCCGTTTTCTTAACTAAGCCAGACCTGTCAAAAGCAAGACTGCTTATCGGCAAGGCTACAGCCGGAATCACTGCCGGAAGTACTCCCGGGGATACGGCCGAAGTAACAGCATTTTTCCCTTCAGAAATAAAAATAAAAGTAAAAAACCGCAAAGGCCCAGGTATTGACGCTTTTGCAAAACAATTATCCGGGGTGGAAATTAAAGATCAATGGAACAGAGACAGCCTTGTACAATGCCAACATCTGTTTTATGTCCGCTCCAGTGCCGGCTGGTACAAGCGAGCTGGTATTTTACTACTCCTCTCCATGGATAGTTGCAGGATTTGTTAGTTCTGCCGGCGTGCTGGTACTATTGACTGCTTTTTTCCTTCGGGACTACCTATGCCGTTTTAGGAACGGCATAAAACCGGATTGAACCATGCGAATCCATTCAACTATTTTAGTTCTTTTATTCGCCGCTGTTTCATCTGCTGTTTTTTCACAGGTTCAGTGGCAGCCTCTGGGGCCCACTCACAATCCGGGACTTGGAATCGGACGTGTAGAATGCATCGCTTTCGATCCCGGGTTCAACGGATCAACGGACAAGATCATGTATGTCGGATCCCCGACCGGAGGATTGTGGAAAAGCACAGATGGAGGACAGCACTGGAGCAATTCGGATTGCAGCACTGACCAGCTTCCTTTTATTGGCGTCAGTGACATTGCCATCAATCCGAAAGACAGCAAACAATTGTTTATAGCCTGCGGAACCAGGTACAACCGCAAATACGTGAGCCCTCTGAAAATTTTCCGAAGCGATAACGGAGGCTCCAGCTGGGAGGAAGCTTCTTCAGGAATCGATCTGGATCCAACAGCCATGAACAGCATTTCCAGAATCCTGATTGATCCGTCAAACGGCAAAACGCTTTACGCAGCAACGTCTCAGGGAATATACAAGAGCAGCAATTCGGGAAAGAGGTGGAAATTGCTCCTTCCGGGAGATTACCATTCCATTGAATTTAATCCGGGCGATTCCAGGGTCATCTATGCAGCCGGAACATTCAGTACCTATAAGGAAAATATCTCCGTGCTCTGTTCGAAAGATGCCGGCGCGAACTGGAAAACCCTGGCCGACGGAAGTTCTGTTTTTAAAGCGAAGGAGCACCTTACCGTAAATCTGGCCGTTTCTCCGTCAAGGCCGGAAGTGCTTTATGTCCTCACCTCCAATACAGATGCTTTATCTACCAACGATCTTTACGTCTCCGTTAATGAAGGAAAAACCTGGGTCAGTAAAACCCTACCCTACCCCAACGATCACCGGGATAAAGTCGCCCTTGCCGTTTCCCCGATTGATCCCGGCGAAATTTACATCGGCAAAGTTTTTGAATTTTACAAAAGCATCAACCTGCTCGATTCGTCTTTTAACAAACGCCCTACAGGCAGCCGGTGGAATTCATTACACATCAACCATGCAGACATTCACGACATAAAAATCGCTCCCGTATCTCACGTGATTTTCGTCGGACACGACGGAGGACTGTGGAACGCCACTGAAAATAAAGATGCTGACGAAGGTCTGAACATTGCCACACTTGAATTTGTAAGTACTTCCGAAACAAAAACAGGATTTGCAATTGCCGGCATGCAGGACGCCGGAGCCAATCTGTATGATGCATCACAACCGGAAGAAAAAATCTGGAAAAATGTGCTCGTGGGAGACGGAAAGGCCCAGGCAATAGACTATAGCAATGAAAACCTTATCATTTCAACAACACCAAACCTGGGAATGACATCGGAATATGGACCGAATAAACGGTCTATGGACGGAGGAAAAATTTTTTCATCCATCAGTAACCCGTCTGCTGCAGATTTTAAAAAAATAAATAACGCGGGAGTGCCGTTAAACCAGGATCCGGTTTTTCCGGATGTATTTTATTTCGGGTATACGCAACTTTACAAAGCGACGTTTACGTATCCCGACAGTACAAACCAAATTGAATGGGACCAGCTTTCCCGCATCCCTGATCTCAAACCCTATTCCGTAATTACAGCTATTTCTGTCAGCCCTCAGAATAATAAAATAATTTACATCGGTAATACCTACGGACGGATTTTCAAAACCACTTCAGGTGGTGAGGGAAAACATTGTTCGGCTGGCTGCTGGACCGATATTAGCCCCTTTAAAAAGCTAAGCTTTTCAAATTCAGTAAGCCTTACCCAGGATCCGACTGATCCCAATACGGTTTGGGCCGCTTATTCAGGAACCGTCATGACTGCTGCCGAAGCAGAAGATTCCGCAACAATGGGAAGTTCAAAAGTAATGTATTCGGAAGACGGGGGAATTACCTGGGAACCTTACGGCAGAGGGTTGCCCGATGCTCCCGTAAATGTCATTGTTTGCGCAAAGAATCAGACTGACCTTATTTTTGCAGGTACAGAAGCAGGCTTGTATTACCGGACTTCGAAAATGAAACAATGGCAACCCTTTGGTCTCGGTTTTCCAAGGGTTACTGTAAAGGACATCCGGATCAATGAGCACGAAAAGATGCTTTATGCTGCCACTTATGGAAGAGGATTGTGGAAAGTGAGTCTATCCGATCTGCTCAAGGATGGCATGTGAACTCAGTTCTGCGGTAAGCGCACTGTGCAGGCGGTAATAATCCAGAAGTGCTCTTAACAAAAGTTTCCGCTGCTGATTTTTAAGATCAATCTGACCGCAGTTTTCATAGCGTAATTGCAGCAATTCATGCATAGAATGACTCAGGTTCTGATCCAGGTAGTGCGGATGCCTGGGCTGAACCTGGACGAACCGTCCTTCGGCCAAATCAAAATAATAAGGATCTTCCGGAAATGCCTCGCCAGGAGATGCAACTCCAGGAGAGCATCCAAGGTACTGACTGTATTTTAGCATGAAGACAAGATGGAAATTTGAAAATCCGTTCTCTTTAAGTTGAAGAAATTCGAGGCTGTACAACAGAAATTCGAAAAGCCCCACATTGGCTTCCTCTCCATGAATGGTCTTGCAAAGCAATTCATTCAAAAAAAAGAAGATCGCGTTTTTTACGGGATCGAATTCAACGGTGAAACTTCTCGCACTTGTTATTTCCTGAATCCGTTCAAGGCGGTGTTTTTCTGTTTTGCTGGCAATAAAATCAAGCACCATCAGGTTTCCGAAGTAGCCGGCTTTTACTTTGGAGGTTTTGCTGTGAATCCCTCTTGCCATATAGGATTGCAAACCATACAAATCTGTATACAGGTTAACAATAAGGCTGTTGTCGCTGTAGGGAGTCGTTCGTAAAACAAGGCCTCTGAGTTTATGAAGCATGGCTGTCCGGGTCTTCCTGGTAGTCTGTCGGCATTTCAGAATAGTAGCAGCTTGTTGGTCTGAACTGTTTTTCCATCCATGAGTAAACGGCAGGTGTAACATCCGCTCTCAAGCGTTCCTCTTTGCAAACTGAGTTGAGCAGCCTTATCTTTCAGAGGAATTGTCCGCACCACCCTACCCAGGATATCACATAGGATAAATTCGGCAGAACCATAAGCGGGTGCCTGCGTAAAGTCGTACACAATACGGGCTTCATCTCTGAAGGGATTCGGATAAATCCCAAACCGGACTATTGAAGCTGCAAGGCTATTTATTCCTGCAGTACATTCTGTCAAGGCTGCAAATGCATCAACTTTACCCCTTCCCCAAATCAAATTGGGAACTGAACCGGTAAAAGAATCCGTAACCGGACATGCGATGATGGCCAGCCTGACCTGAGCTGCGCTTGCTTCCGGGTTTTTCTGAAGATAAAGTGCTGAAATTCCAGCTACTACCGGACTGGAAGCCGATGTGCCACCGGCACGGATATAGCCCGATTGTTCTACGAAAGTCGGATTGAGCGTATCCCAAAAGGCAACATAATTTAGATCAGCTGTTGCCATGGTCATTGATCCCGGAGCAGCTATATCCGGCTTGAGACGTCCGTCCCGGGTTGGCCCCATGCTCGAGTTGCGTTCAATTCTGCCTGGAAGAATATCCGGAAAAGGTTCCTGGCGCTGACCCAGAATATCAATATAGGTTTTCTTATTGTCATAGTTTCCAACTACTATAACGTTGTCCAGGCATTGAAAACTGCTTAAAAGTGTTTGCTGAGTGTCGGGAAGGACGTAGCGGGCAATGGGAGGAAAATGAAGAGTTGAGGGTATTCCGGAACTGATCATTTCTGTACTCCAAAGGTCAAATTTGCCCTGACCTGTCAGGGATAGTCTCCAATTGTAATCAGCAATCGCTGAATCGGGAATAACTTTAAAGAGAATATCGTAGGTGGCCGCCTGAATACTCGTATTGGATTCCACAAGGGCAATCCTGTTTCCAAGAGCATTGTAAAGTGTATCGGTACGCAACTTCCCAATATTATCCGCCACCGAAAGGAAAGCTGTATTTCCACGAAAGGAAAAACCAGTTGTGATGTTATCTGCTCCAATTGAAAACAACGCATTTTTAAAGTTGATGGTATCTGCCCAGACTTCCAGGATACTGTCGGACCCTGCAGCAGCATAGTTGAACCAGGTAAAACCGGTATCCGAAGCTGAAAGCGAATATCCCAAATGATAATATTCTCCCCCGTAATTTCCGGCCGATGCAACTATTGCTCTGCCGTTTTGCGCACTAATCATGTTGTTCATCAGCTGAGCCTGAAGGTCGAGCCCGTCATGCGAGCCATACAATTCCCCCAGGCTCAGATTGATTACACAGGGTTCCCCCAACAGCTGTGCCTTTCCATAAATGTAATCTACCGCATCTGTGATGACCCCGGCATAGGCTGTGTCGAAATTGAGCGCAACCACAACCAGATTGGCTGCCGGCGCAACACCTCTGTATTTATGTCCGGGAGAATGAGAACCGTTTCCGGCAGCAATACCACTTGTGCTTGTTCCATGGTTTCCACCGGTGGGGTCATCTGACGCAATGCCGTTTGCAATTCCTGAATTGATTCCGACGCTGTCCCACTCCTGCCCATAACCATATTTAACGGGCGTATTGGAAGACCTGGGGCTGGTCTGATTCCATATAAATTTTACGCGTGTCGCCCCGGTGACACTGTCCTTGAAATCTGAATTGGTATAATCAATTCCTGTATCGATGATTCCCACAACAACATCATCTCCGGCATATCCCTGTGTTAATGGTGACTGCCCAAGAAAAACCGGATTGACATCGGACTTTATACGCATACTGTCACTGGTGAGAATAATTCGTGGAATTCTGGCTTCCAGTCGCTTTACAAAAGGCTTAAGGGCAAGCAAAGAAAGGGATCTTACAGGGATGGAGACGAATGAAATGTCTCCGGCAGCGTATTTCAGATGTCCTCCCAGACGCAAAACCTCCGATTCAACTGCTGCTGCATCGCCTTTAACAAATACGTCGGCCGACTGATGCTGTTTCCGTATATCCACTGCCTTTTTTACCAGATCAAAATTCAGTTTTCTCAGATCCCGGGGGGAAACAGCAGAATCCTGAGGGAAAACCGGAGAACAAAAAATAATCAGTATAAAGAACGTGAGTAGTGTTTTGGCCATTTGATACGTTTTATGCGTTGCTTACAGTTTGCATTTCAATTGATGAAAAGAATCTTGGTAACACAGGTAGAGGTACCGTCTGCACTGGTGCAGAAGACCAGGTATACTCCGCTATGCGCACGCTCTCCTGAAAAATTGGTTCCGTTCCAGATGGCCTGACCACCCAGGGCGATGGTTTTGAAAATAAGCGTTCCGGTTATATCGGTGATACGGACATCGGCATCTGTAGCCAGATTCTTAATAGCTATCGGGCCTGTGTAATCGTGATTCACCGGATTGGGGTAAGTATATACGGAACCAAATGATGCGGTGCCTTCCGTAGCAGTTCCTTTGTAGGAAATAATTCCATTGGCTGTTCCAAAAAAAACTTCTCCGGTGGAGCCGTTTATGCTTATGGAAAGTATGTCATTTGAAATAAGGGGGCTGTTGGCGGTTGTAAAGTGCAGAATCTGCTGGGTGCCGTCAGCCGACATAAGAAAGACCCCTGCTGTGGCCGTTCCGCACCATTTGCGGTTGGCGCCGTCAACTGCGATAGCGGTAACTTCTTCAGCCTGAAAAAGAAGTTGGGTATATCCGTTTTGCTGCACGTAAACCGGCTGGGCGTCATAACTACCGCCATTAAAAATATTCGAAGGATTGTATATGACCACAATGCCGTTGTCAGTGCCAATCCAGATAGCGCCGTTCTGATCTTCTGCCATGCATATCTGATAGTTACCCGTGAGGTTTCCATTGCCTACTGAGGTTGTCAGAACTTTGGTGTTGGAGGTATTCGGAGGACCAAATTGTCCATTGTTATTGTAGACCATAATTTCGTCGTCATCCGGAAAAATAGCCCAGGTCTGATTGATGCTGGTGCACATCAGGGGACCAACTGAATTGTAATTGGTACAAAATGAAAAATCAAGACCCTGCCAGGAACCATTGGGTTTTCGAACAGAAAGCAAATTGGTTGTAAGAAAATTGGCCACAAACAAGTTGCCAAGTGTATCGTATGCAAGCCCTGCGGTATTTACATCCCAATAACCGGGTATGCCCTGCAGACTCAGAAGCGAACTGTTTGTGGGATTGTATATTTTGACCATACTTCCGTTGTTAAACTCAAGAACACCATGCAACAATGAACTGGCAAAGGCATGATTCGGGTTTAGGGGATCAACGGCAAGACAAACCAGATCTGGCATAGTATCCATATTCCCTCCGGGCTGCTGACCAAAAATCGTAGTCCAGGAGTTATTTGCAAAAACCGATATTCCGTCGATATTGTAGGTAGGAATTTTCCATTGAGGCATTCCCACTCCGCCCGGAACCGACCAGATAACATTCTTTGAATAAGCCATGTTAAATACATTTTTGGTACGTGGACCATTGGGAACCAATACTTCTGCCGTATTGTCCGGAAAGGCCTTCAGAAATCCCCAATACTGATCAGCCAGCCATGCTGATCCGTCTTTATTTAAAATCCCGTCTGCCAATGTAGCCGAGGCAAATCCATACTGGGAAAAATAGGTACCCAGAAGAGAGTCTTTCGTTACACTGACGTACACATCAAGTGAATTTTGACCGACTCCAACCAGGTTGTTGCCACAAACTCTCAGCCGGCTGAAATTGTCTCCTTTTATGGCAGGGGAAGCAGTCCAGGCTCCCGCAGAATACTCCCAAACCTGATCGGTGGCCGGGGAATTAATGTGCTTTGCGTTGTTTGCATACATCTTCGAATTGTACCAGGCCAATGAATTGAATACCTGCCCTGAACCACTTGGAATGGAATCAGAAACATCTCCGGGATTTTGAAGGATCCAACTCGAATAATCGTCGAGATTGGGACTGTTAAGGGGCGCCCTGAATACGCCCATATCCGTAGCGGCATAAAGGTAGGTGCCGTCAGAATTTATATCCCTTACATTCAGTGCAGCCCCAAGCGGACCAATGTAATAGGTATCGTTGGTCTGATGTTTAAGCATATCCACTACCACTATCCCAAACCCGGTAGCGATATAAGCCAATGGAGAAATAAAATAGACATTGTTGATTACTTTGTTACCTGCCACACTGGCGTTCATGATATCGGGAAGATTATAGATGGCCGAACCCTGCACAATGTCGATGTTGGCATCCACATAAGCCAGTAACAAGGTGTTGGTTACCGGGTCGAAATTCATTGCATTTACCTGAACATCAGAAAACCCATTGATGGTGGAAAGAAGGGAAAATGAATTATCAGAAGGATTGTAGGAAAATGTTCCGCCCTGACTTGCACAATAGATGAGACCATTCCCCTGGGTCAAAGCAACCCCCTGCATATATGCAAAGTGAGATCTCCACTGACCTATTGCGGTTACCTGAGCGTTTATGTATAAATTCGCAAAAGAAAATACGAGAATGAGCAGAAGTCTTTTGATTGTAAATTCCTTCATCATATGCACAAGTATAGCTTTTTTTTACCTATTCCTGAACTTAAAAACGTCTGATTTATTGCATTGTACATGAACAGAAAAGGAATAAATTACACCCTTGTATTTTTGCTTTGTTTGCCGCTGCTTTTCATCAATATCAAGCATTCGCACGATTGGGGGGATGATTTTGCCCAATACCTTCATCAGACGAAAAACATCTGCCAGGGCACACCCCAGCTGCAATCGGGTTATATTTATAATCCGGAGTTTATATTGGGGCCTCCCGCCTACCCTTCTGGATTTCCAATGTTACTGGCCCCTGTTTACAGTACCTGGGGTCTGAGCTTTGTTCATTTTGACCTGTACATGAGCCTGTACCTGCTGGCACTGGCGCTTTTACTCTTTGCTTTTCTGAACCGTTACTTTTCCTCTTTAATTTCTATCCTTGCCGTTCTGCTCTTTGTTTATAATCCCTGGACGCTGAATTTTAAAATGGAAATCATGTCAGACCTTCCGTTCGCAGTATTGCTGATTTCCTGTTTTTTGATTTATGAGCGATCGGAGAAAAAAGGAGTCCTGTATTTTTTATCCCTGGCTCTGCTTTCGGGAATACTCGTTTGCGTAAGAAATGCCGGGTTTGCTTTTTTAGTCGCAATCCTCATGGATGCCGGAATAAAAACAGTTCGAAAACTTCTGCCTGTTAAACAATTGGTACTTACATTTCTGATTTTCGTTTTAAGTTTCCTCATTTACCTGACAATTAACAACTGGCTGTTTCCTACAGTTGATAAGGGTCTTTTTTCCTATCATTTTACGTATCCGGGAGCTCAGCAAAAGCATTATGTCCTGGAAAATATTCATTATAACATGGCTGTATTCAGAGCTTTTTTCGAACCCTCGAATAATCAATGGGGCTTTGTTTCAATTATTTGCGGTAGTCTGGTTTTTACTTTTACTGTTCTGGGGTTTATAAAAAGAATAGCCGAAAGATTTGGTTTCATTGAACTTACGGTATTGCTTTATTTTTCAGTTGTGGCAGTATACCCGATTTCAAATGCCGGATTCAGGTTTATTCTGCCGGTAGCCCCCTTCCTGCTGTACTATGCCATTACGGGACTCTATTGTATCCATATCCCGTTGGGGCCGGTACTAAAACCGGCCTGTTTACCGTTCCTGCTTTTTGCTCTGATTTTCTTTTCCTATTCAAATGGCTTAAGTGAAGCGGTGTTAAACCGGAATAAAGAGTTAAACGGACCTCAGGAAAAAGAAAGTGTTGAAGCTTTCAATTACATTATTGAACATACGCCCGATTCCTCGCGATTCAACTTCATAAAACCAAGGGCTCTTTCGCTTTATACGGGACGCAGGGCCATGAGCCACCGCCCCCTTCAGAATCTTTCAGAAATTCAGAACAGCTTTACAAAAAATCAGATTGAATACATTCTGGTCAATGATGAAATTTCAGATGATTCCTTAAAGTATTTTGTTAAAAGCAGAAGCTCGGAACTTGACCTGATCTGGAGCAATCCGAAATTTAAACTTTACAAAAGAACATTCTTCTATATCCCTTCAACGATAGAAGGAATACGTAAGCTCGAAAATGACATTGTAAATACGCACGACTGGAGGGAACTGGTAAGGAAAAAAGCTATGGAGAGAAAAATGCCCGTAGATTCTATGATCTACATGGATGCCAAATACCTGTACGATTCTAAAAAGGGCTTGTAAACGAAGTGGTATCTTTCCGGGCCATGGGTCGAATACTCAAAACCGGAACGGTAGAAAGATTGATGACCTGCTGAGCTGTAGTGCCGATAAAAAATTCCTTAAAATTTATTTCTGCTTTGGTCATAATCATGATCAAATCAGCATCTATTTCTTTCGCGTAATTCACCACCATTTCGGCAATATTCTTGCCTCTGATTGTTTTGTTTCCACAAGGAACGCCCTTTTCCTGTATATAGCGTTTTACCTGATTTGAATACGAAAGCAATTTGTTTTCATACACTTCCTGGCCTTTGTCTAAGATCGACAATACCTGAACCTTGGCCCCAAAATATTTGGCAAACTCAATTGCCTTACCAACCTTTTCACGGGTTTCTTTGGTGAGATCGAGAGGTAGTAAAATTGTTTTACAACCATCCCGGTGCGCCTTTCCTCTTATGGTAATTACCGGCGCTTCAACTTCGCGTACCATTCGAAAAGCGTTTTGTCCGATTATGCCCTTTGAAGTCATCTTTGAATTCAATCCGATAAAAACAAGAATGGGCTCCATCCGTTCGATAGCCTTGTTTATTTCAACAAAAGGATTTCCCTGAGCAAGAATGGTCTCTACTTCTATCTTTGTTTTTTCCTGCGTCTCTCTTGCAAGTTTATTCAGTTTTTCTTCGGCTTCTTTTTTGTTTTCGGGTTTATCGTAAACATGCATCAAAAAAATCTTTGAATGCGTAAACCTCGCCAAATTATAGCTCTGACTTAATGCAATCAGGCTCTGCTCCTGGAAGTCAGTTGGTACTAGAATACTGTTTTCCTTTGCGGACATAAATGAATTTAAGAGACTATTTGGGCGTAAAATAAATCAATATTTATGAGATATGTGTGAAAATTTAATTAATTTTTAACATTGGACGTTTAAAAATGAATTTTCGTCCATCGAATTGGATAGTTAGCGGAAAATTCAAATTTTATATGTAAATATCTGATTATCAAATTGTTATTTATATATTGAAAAAATGAAATATGGCATTACAGTTTCGGATCCGGTAGGACTGATTTCTCATTATTTAATGTTCCACGTGAAACTATCGAGGGTTCCTCAGCAAGCTGATCGGATAGAAGAGGTTGGTGATTCAGATTTTTTTCAGGATGTATATTTGGCTTGAAAATTCATTGCCGGATCGAATGGCTGAAATATTCGATTTTATACCCGTGTAAATAGCCTTAATGTAATTTAGTTTTCCTGTTCTGTATTTCTCACTTAATAAAGAAACATAGAAAGAATCGAAGCGCATAGGTAATATCTGGTCTACTACCATTTTGTGCTTTTCGAAGATAGCACGAATAGTATCCGGAGTAAAATGATATAAATGTCTGGGCAAATCATAAGCTGCCCAAAATTCCTGATACAATTTTGCATCATACGAATTACGATTTGGAACAGCTATAATCACCCTACCGGTGGGCATCAGAAGCTCTTTTACTTGCTCTATTCGCTGATTCAAATCGGGGACATGTTCGAGTACATGCCAAAGACTAATCAGGTTGAAGGAGCCAGGTTGTAAGTTACCCAATTCAGTTTCGTCCATTACATTGCTCCATGAATTCTTAATGGCTAAATTCCTGGCATCGGGATCAGGCTCAATGCCGGTGCACGAAAACCCGGCATTCTTGCATACGGCTAAAAATGCACCTGTTCCACATCCGATATCAAGCAGGGTTAATGGGTGTTTTAGACCTGGCCGGCCAATAAGCTTAACCACTAATTGCAACTTCTTTAGAAGGGTGTATTTTCTGACTAACTGGTATAGCCGATTTAAACTGCCCTTATTCGAATCAGTATGCGAAATATATTCTTCAGACTTGTAGTACTGCCAAAGGTCTTTGACTTCCGGACGGGGGTTAGTGAAAGTAAATCCGCAAGACTGGCATTTCACAATGTCGAAAACCTTACCGCTCGAGGTATAGTCTTTACAGGTCAAAAATGGGTCAAAAGAAGACTCAGCACAAACAGGGCATTTATCAAGTGTTTTCACGTATACTTAGTTTTAGGTTTTAGTGGTCACATGGATTAGGCCATATATGCTGATTTTAATACCAGAGCTATATGGCTATTAAATGGCGGCGAAGGTAAGTAGGCCGGGAGGGAATTGCAAATAGTTTTACAATTGGGCAGCAGGTAAGTGATTAAAATTCGCAAGGCTTTATTGCCATACTAGTGGACATTTATTGGTGGAAAACGATAAAAAGCACAATTACCTTTGGTAGTAAACAAATTGAAATAATAAAATAAAAATAAGCTCTATTCAGCATCCATATGTAATTATAGCCATTTTTAAAAATATATAAATATGAACTGCTTAGGAATAAACTATCTCATTGAAATAATGAATAATTTAAAATGGCAGCTAAAAGCAAAAATATGTTCCACGTGAAACTATTTAAGCTGAATCAAAAGAAAAGCAATAGTTAAGTCAAAAGTAACGACAAGATAATTAATACAAAGAAATAGGTGCAGGGCGGGGGAGAGGACTAAAAAATCAGAATTTCCAGTCGAATTTGTCGAGATCTGTTAAACACGCTTTCAACAGATCGATGCTAGAGCGGATATCCGCTTTACTGCACATTTCAATAACCTGGTGAATGTGACGGGTAGGGATAGAGATGGCACCGGAAATTGAACCACCTGGAGTCATTCTTTGTAAGGAAGCCGTATCGGTGCCTCCGGCAGTCAGCATTTCCAATTGAAATTTGATTTTATGTTTTGCTGCGGTTTCCTTCATAAATGCAACCATACGATAATCACAGATAGCGGAGGAGTCCATGACTTTAATAGCCGTACCTGCTCCTATCCGTGTACAAACTTCCTGATCTTTCGCGCCGGGTACATCAAATGCAATTGTGGTATCCAATCCGATTCCGAAAAAAGGTTGAATATTTAAAGTTGCGGCCTGAGCTCCACGGATGCCGACTTCTTCCTGCACCGTAAAAACGGCATATACATCATAAGGGGTATTTTTCAATTCCTTCAACGCTTCAATCAAAATATAAACCGAAACCCGATTGTCAAGGGACTTGCAATTTACACAATCGCCCATCTCAATTAATTCCCTCTCGCGGGTAACTGTATCACCTAATCGGACAATTTTTTCAACATCCTTTTTCTTCATGCCAAGGTCAATAAAATAATCCTGGAGAGGAACTACCTTGTTTCGATCTTCGGCATTCATCATATGAAAGGGTTTACTGCCCATAACACCGATAATATCCTTTTTTCCATGGACAACAACCCTTTGAGCAGTTAATGTCTTTGGATCAAATCCACCTAAAGGAATAAATCTCAAAAATCCATGTTCATCAATGTGATTAACCATGAACCCGATTTCGTCCATATGGGCGGCTATCATGACCTTTTTATCCTTTTTACCCTTTTTGAACGCTGTAACATTTCCCATGTTGTCGACTGTAACTTTATCAACATGATCTGTAATCTCTTCAATAATGAGCGCACGGATTTTTTGCTCATACCCGGGGACACCAGGGGTTTCGCAGATCGATTTCAGAAGTGGAGTGTTTAGCATATCACGAAATGTAACTTAATTTTAACATATTAGTCCGGCCACGTTCGTGCATAGGAATACTTGCAATATTTATGACCAAATCGTCGGTCTTTACAAATCCGCTTGAACGCAGTAAATCTTTGATGTCAGAAATGGTCTGGTCGGTACTTTCGTAACGGTTGTAGTAAAACCCTTTAACACCCCAAACCAAACTCAAAGAAGTCAGCAAACTTTCATTGTCGGTAAAAATATAAATATTGGCTTTGGGCCGATGACTAGAGATTTTAAATGCCGTATAACCCGAGTTGGTCATGGAAACAATAGCGCTTGCACCTGCCTGTTTAGCGACAAGGCAGGCGTTAAAGCAAATCGAATCAGAAATAAAAGTCTGGGTCTTTAAAATCGGAGGGTGCTCACGGTAATAGATAGCCCCCAGACTTTCGACCTGAGCAACAATTTTACTCATGTTTTCAATGACCTTTACCGGATATTTTCCTACCGAAGTTTCTCCACTAAGCATAACCGCATCCGCACCATCCATTACGGCATTGGCTACATCGTTCACCTCAGCACGGGTAGGCGAAAAATTGGTAATCATACTTTCCATCATCTGAGTTGCAATAATCACCGGCTTGGATGCGCTTATGCATTTTGTGACCAGCATCTTCTGGATCATGGGAACCTGTTCCATGGGTAATTCGACACCAAGATCCCCTCTTGCTACCATAATACCATCCGCCATGTCAATGATATTATCGATCTCTGAAATTGCCTCCGGCTTTTCAATTTTGGCTATTACGCGTGCGCGTTTGTTTTTTGATTTAATAATCTCTTTCAGGTCGAGAATATCCGTAACACTTCTTACAAATGAAAGGCCTATCCATTCAACTTCATTCTCCAAGGCAAAGTCAAGATCTTTCAAATCTTTTTCGGTAAGACAGGGAAGAGAAATTTTTGTATTGGGGAGGTTGACTCCCTTTTTAGAGGATAGAATGCCTCCGTAAATTATTTTTGCTTTCACTTCATCCGATCGGTTTGTCGAAAGGACTTTCAGCAAAATCTTTCCATCGTCAATCAGAACATTGTCACCAACAGCAACATCTTTAGGAAACTGGGGGTAGGTAATGTAAATCTTTTCTTTCGTTCCAATATGCTCTTTTGTCGTAATGGTAATCGTATTGTCGACAATTAATTCAACAGCATTGTTCTCGACTTCTCCAATACGGAGTTTCGGGCCCTGCAAATCGGCCAAAATACCTACATGTGTATTTAACTTTTTGTTTAAGGACCGTATGGTTGTAATTGCATTTTTTACATCATCATACGAACCGTGTGAAAAATTGATACGGCAAATGTTCACTCCCGCTTTTATCATTGCTTCGAGTATATCAGGCGGGGTGGAGGCAGGACCCATGGTCGCCACAATTTTAGTCTTATTGATCATGTGGTCAAAAGTAATTAAAAAAGCAAGGTTTCAATAAATGAAACCGTAGTCTTTTGGTATGCCCGGAGGGCGCTAAAAAAGCAGGTTTTCTTTCGACCGGAGTGAATTCGGATCTATTTCGAAAGCCGTAAGGACATCCTGTGAAGCTTTAATTTCTTTTAAAAAATTCAATTTACTTTCAGGATTCACAGTCCCCTTGATAAGTAATAAAAAATCGGCTTGTTTTTGCTCGGGCAGCAGCAGGCTTTGACTTCCTTTATTTGCGATCAGAAAGAAATGAAGGTAGCGCTGAGTATCTTCAAATGAATATGCAGAATAGGAGAGGGCCTCCTTTTGTTTTTTGGTTTCAATTTGATAATCAGGCGTCTTTGCCATGTCGATGTTTAAGCCTTTGTTGAGTGCCCAGCTCAGACGATAATCTTTTTCATGACAGGATATGCCGAAAAGGGTAAAATCAAACTCGTATTCAATCGTTAAAACCTGTTTGGCCATGAGTAAAGCTTGACCAAAATTAATTCATTTTAGGTTCACAAAAACATTGTAGATTTATGCCGGGGAAATACAACCATGGATACAAAAAAATTGCCAGTCATGCTGGCGCTTGTTTTAGTCGGGTTAACGAATGGGGCATTGATTGCGCAAACTTCCCCTGCGTCAATCCCTGACCACCCCAGACGAACTCAGGTTAACAATCGCCTGAACAATCAGAACCAAAACATTGATAAAAAAGTGGAAGAAGGAAAAATGTCTAAAGCTGAAGGCGCGAAGCTGCATCAGAATGACAAAAAAATCCGGACAGAGGAAAAATCAATGGCCAAACAAAACGGGGGACATATCAGCAAGCCTGAACAAAAAACCCTGAACCAACAGGAGAGCAAAAACAGCAAAGCGATTACGAATCATTAATCCGGCTCTATTCCCTGACTATATTCACGGTTTTCGTGTAGCCGTTCACATCGCTCAGACGCAGCATGTACATGCCGGGCGGAAGATCAGAAGGGGTAATGGTAAATAGGTTAGAGCCTGTTTTCCCCTGAGCTTGTGTGGTATAGACCGGCTGGCCAATCACATCGTACATTGTTAGAATATACGTCCCGTTTGCCGGAAGCACCGATACAATATTGATTCCTGAATTGGATGGGTTCGGATATACCGATTCAATGGATATGCCATTATTCTGAACCGGAACGATAGCCGAATAGGTATACTTTCCGTCAAAGTCGGTTTGCTTCAGGCGGTAATAACTCATTCCGCCCAAGGGTTTAGGATCTATTGCAGCATAGGTATGTTCGATACTGGTTGTTCCGGCTCCGGGGACTGTGGTAACCGCTGAAAAAATTGAATCTGCGGTGGCGCTGCGCTCGACAGTAAAGTAATTGTTATTGGTTTCAGAGGCGGTTGACCAGCTTAAATCAGTAACCTGTTTCTGGCAATCAAGAAGTGCATTGAAATCAAGAAGTGAAACAGGCAGGGCGTGACTGGCATACGTCATTGCCCAGGGTGAAAAAACGGTCAGGTTCGAAACCGTTGCACTGGTTGAAGTTCCGGTCGAATTCCAGGGAGCAGCTGTGGAATAGGGAACGTCCCATCTGTTTGTTCCTGTATTGTAGTGGTTCAGAATCATAGTGCCCGATCCCGCTATCGGAACATCGTTTACCGGATCTATGTTGAGCGTAAGCGTAACCGTACCGCCCGCATTACCGGCGGTTCTGTCTATTTGCCAGAATCGTTTGGCCGTATACAAACTGCCATCCCCGTAATCTCCAAGATCTCCCGGAATCGGACCCGTAACCTCAACCGGTAAAGGGCGGCAGGCGCTGGGGGAATTTGCATAGTAAGTAGAAAAGGAAACACTTCCGGCAGTTCCTGTTGCAGTCAACTGATAGGTTACCGGTATAGAAGTACCTCCGACTGTGGCAAAAGGTATCACATAGGTGCCCGTTGCTGTACCGAGGTTATTCCACTGCACGATACTCTTGTTGTTTCCGCCGTTTGCCGTTTCGCTGATGATGTATCCTGAAGTACTTGCAATAGCTGTTGTTGCAGAATTATTAATAACAAGTGTGTTTCCGTTCAGTGTCAACCGGCCTTTGGTCAGTGTAAGGCTAGTTAAAACGCTGTCCAGGGTATTCTCCAGGGTATATGCGTCAGAAGTCAGGGAGGTGGAAAGTGTAAGATTTGAAAAAGTACTTTGACCGCTGCCTCCAATGGTAAGACCAGCTCCGGTACCATCAAATGAAACAGTGCCCCCCGTGGTACAATAAAACTTCCCATTGTTTGTCCAGCTACCGTAGACGTTCAGTGTATTTGCCCCACTAATGGTCAGTGTAGCTGAATTTTGAATAGTCAGGCTGTTGCATATGGCACCTGAAGAACTTATGACCGGCATATTGGGAGCAGTGCCTGGAATGGTTACATTGGTAGCTGAAGTGGGCAGCTGACTGCAGGACCAGTTATCCGCATTCATCCAGTTGAAGTCAACATTTCCCAACCATGTCCCGCCTGAATAGGGACTAACCGTAACAGTAACTGTTCTTGAACTTCCGGTACCACAACTGTTTTCAGCTGTTACACTGATTGTATTCGAACCTGTTCCGGCGGTGCCGCTGAATCCTATGCTTACCGAGGTTCCGGATCCCGTAAAGGTTCCGCCTGTACCGCTATAGGACCAGTTATAAGTGGTTGCAGTAGGTACGCCCGGAATACTGTAAACATATCCCGAAATTCCCTGGCAAACGTTTATCGGAGCGGCAGTAAAATTAGATGGTTTTTCAGGGACGTAGGCAAATGTAATTGTTGTTGTGCTGCTGGATATACAAGTACCACTGGAAATGGTCCATTCAAGCGTGTATGAATTTCCAACTACCCCATTAAACTGTGCATTGTGCATGGTATCTGAAATCGGGAAGTATCCCCCCGAGCCTGAAAGTATGGTCCACAGTCCAGTCCCTCTTCCTGATTGAATCGTATTTCCTGCCAGTGTCGCATCCGAAACACTGCACAAGGTCTGGCTTGTTCCTGCATTGGCTGTTGTCGGACTTGGGTAAACGGTAATGATCGTCCCATCCACTGCACCATGAACACTGCTGTTGTTATAATAATATCCGGTGAGCTGATAGGTTCCCCCTGAAGTGGAAGTAGGCAAAGTAAACGGCAAGGATGTTACCACAATCGGCGTTTGGGCAACACCATTCCAGTTATAGTCTATTGTGTAATTGAGCGAAACAGAGACCAGATCAGAAGTAAAAGTTACGGGTATCCCGGCATTTCCGCAAATTGTCCCGCCAGGGCTGAGTGTTGCTGTGGGCTTGGTGGTGCTAATACCTCCGATTGTAAAATCGAGAGGAGTAGTTGAAATAGTCACAGCCGAAGTTGTCAATACATCGCCGGTGGAGTTTGTGCCCGAAGTTGTTGTGGAAAGGGCTGCCCAGGAACCTCCGGTGTACTGTGAAGCACGCAGGTCTCCTATTCCATTCTGAGTCATTGTGCCATTCAGATTGCTCTGAGGGTCAAAACCAATTTCTATCTGAGCCGTATTGGCTGCTGTACTGTTAACGGCCCAATATTCCAATTCGTCCAGTACAACAATCGGGGAAGTAAGTGAAGAATAAGTAGGATTGGGAGTAAAAAATTGCGCAGTCCAGGAAGAAGTTCCGGTGGTCGAGGACAAAACGGTAAAATTATGGCCCTTTGTATTTCCGTCCCCTAAAGGAAAAAGGAAGTTACTTCCGTTTATAATCAACTTGGTCAAAGGACCATTAACATACGATGAGGAGCTTCCACCTGTTGGAATTACTGCTGCAGAAGACGTATTTGAAATGGTCAGGGTGCTGGTGGAAGAGGTTGTAATGTTTCCATTGGTGAGCAACAGGTTTCCGTTAACATTAATGCTTCCCCCGGCTCCTATGGTTAGCCCGGATGAATTGTTAATCTCCAGGTTGTTAAAGCTGTTCGAACCGGTAAAATTACCGGTGGTTCCGCCAACAGTTTGTGCTGATGAGCCCGCAAATGTAACCGTTGCATCAGTTCCTGTGCCGCTGTTGAATGAACCCAAAAGAAGCTGCATGGATCCTTCAACAGTGAGGTGACGGTTATTCACAGCATTGTTGACCGCCGGACCCTCAATGATGAGATTGTTACAGATGGTCAAATCAGAATTCGGAATTGTTCGGGTGCCGGTACCCAGGAAAGTCAGATTGGGGAAACTGGTAATTCCGTTTAATACCAGGGTGTAATTTGATGTTCCGCCGTATTCTACAGTTCCTCCTCCTGTACAACTTAAGAAGGAAGTGAAATTTCCTGCAGGCATGTTAGGCCCTTCCAGATAGAGCGTACCTGTACCCAGAACCGGATCACCGGTAACGGTTCCGAAGTTGTGTCCATAGGTAGGGGACGCAATCAGCAAAACACCCGTTGATGTAATGTCAGTAGAAAATGCCGTGCAGTAATTTACGTTTGTTGTAACTGTATTTAAAATGATCACATTGTACCCGTTAGGTCCTCCGACAGGACAGGCAGGAGCCGATCCCACCGGTGTCCAGATGGCATTGTTTGACCAGTTCCCGTTGCTGTTCGACTCATAAGTAGGCACTTCGTTTGGAATCGCCACGTCAGTACCGGCGGTATAATAACCTGTCAGGTTGCCCGCAGAAGTGTAGGTAAACGGCGCATAATGGGAAGTTGTATTGACAGAAAGAAGCTGACTCCAGTAATCACCTGGCTGCTCAAGCCAGGCTGCTAAATAGGTTGACTCGGGACCTCCTTTGACATCACTGGCAACATAGTAAAAATCAAGTTCTCCCGTAAAACTGCTGATACCTGAACTTGTTACATTCCAGTAATACTGCAAAACATTGGTTGGATCCAGAACCGTTGGCTGGTAACTGTTAATCGGATTAATTGTAATGGAACCAATAGAGGTGGTTGTAAAGTTTACCAGATTTAAGGGAGTATACTTTCCCGACACCCCGATCGGAATTGTAAAGTTGCTTGAGGATACGATGTTAAACAATTTGTCTACTCCAAGACTTGTAGCCACGCCATCACATTCTATCATTTTGGAAGCACTGAAAGGAGAACCGCCTATGTTGGAATTAACGCCAAGACTTAACAGGTAAGACTGAATATCAAGTATACCAGAGGTAAGAACCAGATCGTACTGAAGACTAATATTGCTTTCCAGTATCGCCCCGGAGCCGTTGTTTATCACCAGACGATCGAAGGAACCGGATCCTGAAACCTGCTGCTGGGTAGTTCCGGCCATGGTCACGCCGCCATTTACATCGTCTGAAGTATAATTTCCATTGTTTACAAATGAACCACCGTTTAAGACCGAAGCATTGTAAGTATTCAGCGCGAAATTTCCGCTGGTAATGTTGAGGTTATTGTTTACATTAAAATTACTGTTGGGGGTAAGGGAGCCCGAAGGGGATACATTTAGATTGTAATAGTTTGTGACAGAAGCTCCGGTGATGCTTTGCGAACCACCGCTGAAGGTAGTTGTATTTGTGCCATAGTTATAGGTTCCGTTGTTATTCAGGTTACCGCTGAGGGTAACATTGTCATTCGTCGAATTGAAAATACTGTTTGAATTGATTGTAAGGGAACTGAGATTCAGCGGACTGGTCATCAGATTTAAAGTAGAAACGGCAGAAGATGAAACCGAATTCACCTGAAGGTTGTATAACGTGATGTCAGCGTCCATGCTATAGGAGGTTGTAACATTCGGAACCGTGTTGTCAAAAACAATGTTTCCACCGGTAACGTTAGAACTGGCCGGTCTGAGGTAAAGATCGCCAAACGTTGTTCCGCTTCCGCTTGAAATAGTAAGGGTTCCACCGGACATGTTAAATGAACTTCCTGAATTCAGAACTTCGAGCTTGGCATTGGTAAAATTCACGTTGTTGTTCCCCTGTATAGCAACCGCACCGGCACTTTGGGTGTAATTCAGCGCTCCGTTTCCGCCGGTGGTTGGCCTGCGTATCATGCCCGTAACGTAAAGGTTTCCTCCTGAAACATTAATAGAAGCGTCGCCAACTCCGGTGTACTGAATATCCGTATTATTAGTATTGTTTCCGCCGGGACCAACGTAAACATTCCCATTCTGAATAGTTAACTGTCCATTCAGGAATAGGGTCTGGTTGTTGGCAGGATTGCGGCTGATAAAAACATTGTTTGGAGTATTTATGGTAAGTCCGGCTGTCGAGGGAATTGTAAAATTGGTGACCGTACTGATTGGAAGATCTTCAGCGCTTTCATAAATAAATGTTCCGTTTTGAAGTGTAAGCCAATTGTCGGTTGGGGTCGTAAGACCAGTCAATGTACAGGTCAGCGTTGGGGCAGTTGATGTCCCCTTGTTTACAATTAGATTGTAAAAGGTGGTAGAGGTACATGTTCCGGATATACTTGCATTTGTAGTTCCCTGAAAAGTAAGATTACAGTAATAAGAGCCCTCCTGCAGTGCAACGTAACCTCCGCTCCCTGTATTTGAATTGTTTATAAAACTGCCTCCCACAATGATGGCGTTAGCCACAGGTGCACCTTGCGGTGTTCCGTATTCGCTTGGAACCAGATCGATCCATCCATTGGCGTTCACAGTAAGATTACCATCTACCTGGAGGGTTTGGGGTTCAAAATCGCACATAAATTCCAGCGTCCCGGTATTTACAACTACATTTCCTGTAACATGAACTGTTTTTTGAATAGTGGGATTGTAGGCGGTTGTGTTTCCGTAATAGGGTACGGTATTCCAGCTCATACAGATCCATGCGTCAGGATTATCTCCTCCACAGGTCATATTTCCATTTACAGTTACCAGACTGGTATTGGGAAGTATGAGATTGTCCCCGCCTTTGGCTGTGATCATAAGATTTCCAAAAGAAGTTACGCTGGAAGGCAAAATATACAAATCGCCACTGGTGCCATCAATATCATAAAATTCTGTAGTTCCCTGGTTCTCATTAAAACTTGTAAAATCTCCCGTTGGGAATCCAAATGTGCTGATATTGCCCGATACCGGACAGGTTTCCCTGAACAACCCATTTCCTCCCGAATTTGACTTTACAACAGAGAAAGTGCTTCCCGTATAGGTGTATATATCCAGCGTAGATCCGCTCAGAATCTCAAGGGTAGCGCAACTTGCAGTCGCCGTCAGGGTAACATAATTTCCTCCTCCTATAATAACAATGTCCTGGGATCCGGGAGTCGCCCCAGCCGTATTTGCAGGTCCTGTATTGCTGGTAAACGACCAGGTGGAGGCGGTTTCCCAGTTTCCGGTTACTATGCTGTAAAAAGTTCTAGGGGTGCCAAAAGCAGCAGGAGCCCCGGCGGTATAATCCCCATCAATAAAATTAACACCTTTCAAAAACACCCCAGCTTCTCCGACCCCTCCAATGACTTTGGTTGCAGTATTTACATCGCTGGTTAACCCATAAGCCCAGGTATTCGTGCTTTCGGTATAATCAGCAGCTACATAACTTGATTCGGTTCCCTGTACATTTGCCTCCAGGTAGGTGTAGCCCTGAGTTAACTGACCTGACCCCATTGTAAAACCGGATGAAGTAACCCTCCAGAAATAATTCAGACTCTGGCCGGTTACCGTCACGTCAGGTTGTTCGTAATTTACAGGCACCACATTAATCGAACCGTAAGTTGTGGGATTTGTTGTGAAGGTAAAGCTGGCAGGGGTATAGCCTGCTGCCATACCTATGGGGTAAGTAAAAGCTGTGGAACTGGTTGAAAAAACTTTTGTTACGCCTCCGTCGCCGTAGTTCCCGGCTCCTTCCAGATAACTGTTCGCTCCGGAGGAACCTGACTTTACAATTGCTGCCGTTGCATTCAGCGTCAGGTTGTAGGTTCCGATTGCAAACATATTATTCTGACTGAAGGTCAGATTACCATTTACTGTGCAATTGTTTACAAGGGATACAGGAGCAGCTGCCCCATTTGTATTGTTAAGTTCAAGGTTCTGAAAAATTCCGTTTCCATCTATCGTCTGAGTGGTTGCTGAAGCATTCAGCGTAATCATGCCCGTCCCGCTGTGAACTCCTGAATTGTATACATTACCGGTCACATTAATCGCGTCCCCGTTATCATTCATAGTGGCCAGGGTCAGGCTGAAATTACCAAGCACGTTGACTGTCTTTTGTGTTCCGTCGAAATTAAGCGTAGTGCCTGATGACTTGGAAATGCTCAGGCTATTCAGGGAAAGCGCCGTAGCGAGGTTGATGTTAAATACCTGGGTGCCGCTGCCATTGAAGATTGTTGTATTGGATCCTGTGGTGTAGGTTGTGCCGCTGTATAGTGTGAAGTTTCCGCCAATTGTCAGATTCTGGCCATTCGCATTGAAAGACCCTGAAGAAAGGCTAACGCTGTCCAGAACGGTAAGGGGATAACCCGATCCGGCGCCGTTAAGTTCTACCACGGCCGATCCGCTTGCGCGACTGATCAAGAGATTTCCGAAAGAGGCAAGGGAAGACACCAGATAATCGGAGGCATCTGCAAGAACAGTTCCTGTTGTCGGGATAAATTTTACAGTGCCACCTGTAACATTGATATTGGAAGCAGATGAGTACACTTCAATGGCGTATTGTCCCGACTGGTCACATACATCGTAAATGGTCATGATGCCTGCTGTCATCGTGAATAAATTGGTGCTGTTATCCATGCCAAAACTGCCGTATCCCGTAGTAATCCCGTCCATCGCCCTTGAAGTGTTCAAAGAAGCAGTCGTGGTATCCAAAAGATTAGCCGCAGAGGTATAAGCCAGAGGTGTTCGCTGGAAGCGTCCCCTGATAAAGAAATTTCCCCCGTTCTGCTGAAAGGATGCTGCAGAACCTGCGCCTGTAAGACACAGAAACTGTTTTGTATCCACATTTCCGCCGTTTATGATCAGCTGTCCTGCGGCGGTGTTGTCTGTTATTATTCCACCCGATTCACGGGTGGAAAAAAATCCGCTGTTTACCTGAAGCTGTCCGAACAGGTAAAATGAATTGTATACAGCCGGAGTATTTCCTGCCACAACTCCGTTTACTGAACCACTTCCTCCGCTTACGCCATAAGCGGCGTTTACGTCCTGATATACATCAGCGGTGCCCAGTACAATTACATCAGGTCCGTCTATGTTTAATAGGCCATTTTCGGGAAGGTAATAATCAGCTGTTGCACTTGTACCTTCTGTAAGAGAGGGGATAACAGTTGTTCCTGCCAGGACCAGTGTTCCTGTTCTTATCCAGAGCGCTTTCTGAAGATTAGGATTGGCAAGAGTTGTGGACGGACTGGTCAGATCGTACCCCGCACTGTTTGCTCCAAACAACCTGAAATTGCTGTAAGAGGAGGGAGTAACGGTCAGCTGGTAACTTACATCTGCCTTGTTCAGAATGAGGTTGTAAAAATCGGTCTGGCCATTGCAGGTAATTACGTTGCTGGTTGAGCCACTGAAGCAGACAGATGCTGCACCGGATGTGGCTGCATTGCCAAGCGGAGGAAAAAGATTGTAAACAGGGTAAGTTAAATTCGTAAACCGTACAGTTCCGTTATTGATAAAATCACCATAGATGTTCACCCGGTGAAACTGAGCATAGTAATTGATAAAGGGATAAGATCCACCCGCAGCCACCCCAGAGGGATTGGTCGTAGTATTGGTGGAACCCTGGCCTACAGCTATAGTTGCTCCTGAACTAACATTTACGCTGCCATTTATAGTCAAAACAAGAGCTGTTGTGGAGGTATTGTTATTGATCTGAAATGTCCCGCTTACCACATTCAGGTTTCCGTTCAGCGTAATGTTGCTGAGCTGGGTAGCGATAAAACTTACTGTATTTATAGTCAAATTATTATAGGTGGAAACAGCAGGCAGTGTAAAATTTGCAGCGTTGTAATATTCAACTGTTCCGCCTCCTGAAGCACATAGATTGTTTGTCGCAACGGATGGGAAATTAACCGAGGCCAATTCTAATGTGCCCTGGCCGGCAAGTGTTGAAAATCCGGAGGTGAATGAAAAGGTGCTCAGGTCAAGAAAGGCTCCGCTGTTTATTGATACGCTCAGGGTTGTAGTGGCAATGTTGGTTGAAATGGAAACGGTCCGGTTAGACAAAATAATTACATTGCTGCCATTGCCGGGAACAGTTGCGCCAACCTGCGTTGTTCCGCTTGGATCAGAAGTCCAGGTCGAAGCTGCATTCCAGTCTCCTGTCTGGTAAGAATAATAAGTAGTTTGAGAATACCCCCTTAGTGAAAATGCCCCTGATAAAACAAAAAGCAACAAGGCTACGGTTTTAGCCATGACTTTTTCTCCTGTTGATAACATATAGCAAATTTAATTCAATTAAGCTCTATTTCTACGTTTAATCCACTGAAATTGTTACACAAATCTCCCGATATCCACTTCTTTCAGCAAACCCCTCCCTGTTGATAAAAAATCAGCCATATGCGTTGCAAACCAGGGAGCCAGCAGGGTTCCTTTTGTACCCAGTCCGTTAAAAACAGTTAAGACCACGTTTTCGGGATGGGCGCCAAGGATGGGTCTGCGGTCAGCAACAGTCGGTCGAACACCGGCCTGCTGATCAATTACTGTGTATGGAACCTTAAGTATCTTGGTAAGTTTTTCGCACAGTTCAGCTTTGCCCTTTTCAGTGGTGTTTTCGGTAAGGTCTTCCCAATTATGTGTTGATCCCACTTTGTAGGTGCCTTCCCCAAACGGCACTACAAATACGCCTTTTACCAGAAATTGGTCTTTCAGCGACAGCTTGCATCTGATGGTCAGGATTTCACCTTTGCTGAGCTTAAATTTCATCCAGCTGAACCAGGGGTTTTCGCTGGCACGAAAACCCTGGCAAAAAATAATCTTTTTTGCACGAAGGCCTTTGTATTCAACCGATTCAGAGCCCACCCGAAGCCTCGCGTAATCGAAGCGCTCATCACTTAGCCTATTGCTGCTTTTAAGGTAATCCCGATAGAGCAAAAGCATTTTTTTCACGTCCACATTTCCGCTTTTGAAAACAAAACCGACTCCGAACGGACTGTTTATTTCATCCGGTAAAAAAGGAGTTGTGATGTTTTCACTCAGGTATGGTTTAAGAACCGGGTCCAGGGCCTTTTTCAGCCAGAAATCTCTCTCGTTTTCTTCAAAAATTATTTTTACAAGTTCCTTTTTGTAATAAAAACGCGCATTTAGTTTGCGCTCCATTTCGCTATAAAAAGTCTCGGCTACAGGCAAGAGCTCGTCTATCATCCAGCTTCTGTTGAGACGCTTGAAAACCATGGGATTGAACAGTCCGGCCGAAACTTTGGAAGAAGAGGAAAAATTCCAATCGTCTATCACATGGATTTTCAGATCCCTCTTAATAAGCGTTTCGGCCATAGCCGTTCCGGCAATTCCTTGTCCTACGATCAGGTAATCCAATTCAGGCATTTTGGGGACAAAGTTAACAAGTCAGCGTAAGTATCTTTACCTTGCATTCGAAATACGATCATGGAAAACCAAAGACCTCTGCTTACAATCGGACGAAGAGAGACTGTTTCTTTCCCGGATCTGGGCCTTGACGAGATTGATGCGAAGGTTGATACGGGGGCCTACAGCACAGCCCTGCATTGTCAGAACATTGAGCTGAAAAAATCAAACGGGAAAAACCTGCTTTGTTTTAAACTGCTTGACCCCAGCCACCCCGAATACAATGAGCAGTTGATTTGCTTCGAATCGTTCAATCAAAAAGGCGTACGCAATTCATCCGGAGACCTTGAAATGCGTTACGTAATTAAAACACGGATTAAAATCGGACGTAAAATTGTTAAAACTTCAATATCTTTAACTGATCGCGGAAGCATGCGCTACCCGGTACTGATCGGCAGGAAACTGCTTAAAAACCGGTTTGTTGTGGACGTGACCGAAACCTATTTGCTGAACAGAAAAAAATAATTTACCCTATTTACGAATGAAAATTGTACTCTTATCGCGAAACCCCCGCCTGTATTCGACTAAGCGCCTGATTGAAGCCGGGGAACAGCGCGGACACGAAATGCTGGTTCTTGACCACATGAAATGCGTTTTGGTTATTGAACAGGGACGTCCTCACATTTTTTATCACGGCAAAGAAGTAATAGGAGTAGGGTCTGTGATCCCGCGTATCGGGGCATCAGCTACTTTTTACGGAAGCGCCGTCGTGCGTCAGTTTGAAATGATGAAAATATTTACTGCCGTAGAGTCCCAGGCGCTGATGCGTTCGAGGGACAAACTACGCAGTCTTCAGCTTTTAGCCCGCGCGGGACTGGGAATGCCCAAGACTTCTTTTGCCTATAGTTCGAATGACATGGACAATATTATCAATCAGGTAGGGGGTGCACCGGTCGTTATCAAGTTGCTGGAAGGAACGCAGGGGATCGGGGTCATACTGGCAGAGACCCACAAGGTGGCTTCTGCTGTCATTGAAGGCTTTCTTAGTCTGGAGGCCAACATTCTGGTGCAGGAATTTATCAAAGAAGCAAAAGGCGCGGATATCCGCGCCTTTATAGTAGACGGCCAGGTGGTTGGCGCCATGAAGCGCCAGGGGGCAGAGGGCGAATTCAGATCCAATCTTCACCGGGGCGGAAAAGCAACCCTGATCAAACTTACTGCCGAAGAAAAAGCAACTGCCATCAAAGCGGCAAAGAAACTAGGCCTGGGGATTGCCGGAGTGGACATGCTTCAGTCTGCAAGAGGGCCACTCATTATGGAAGTAAATTCTTCACCTGGTCTGGAAGGTATTGAAGGCGCAACAGGGGTCGACATTGCGGGCAAAATAATTGAATACGTGGAGCGCAATGAGTTTCAGTAAAAATAACGATTAGCCATGCCTGCGGCAGGCAGACATTAGCCATCAGGGATGAGCAAGGAATTTTCAACAATCACAATTAACGGGACACGTATTTTGCCGGGTGAGAACAAAACAGTTGTTTTCAGCACGCACGAGTTGCCCAGTCAGAATCTTATTGAAACACCGGCCTATGTTTTTCGTTCGGAAAAAAAGGGGCCGGTGGTATTGCTATGTGCAGGAATGCACGGAGAGGAACTAAACGGCGTTGAAATCATCCGCCAACTCCTCAAACATCCGGCAATCGCAAAACCGCTCTGCGGAACAATCATTGCCATACCCGTATTTAATATTGTGTCCTTTCTTTTCAGTCAGCGCGATCTGCCTGATGGGAGGGACCTCAACCGTTGTTTTCCGGGGAGTAAAAGCGGTTCGCTCGGCAGCCGGATTGCTCATGACATTATGCACAACATTGTTCCAGTGATTGATTTTGGAATTGATTTCCATACCGGGGGTGCGCGAATAAACAACTACCCTCAGCTGCGCTGCGTATTTGATGATCCCCGCAATCTGGAGCTTGCTAAATTGTTTGCACCTCCCTTTATTATCAATTCGCCCTACAGGGAAGGGTCGTTGAGAATGGAGGCTTCCAGGTTGGGCAAACAGATTCTGGTATTTGAGGCCGGGGAGTCTCTCCGGTTTAACAACACCGCCATAAACGAAGGTTTTACAGGTTGCCTGCGCATCCTGAAAAATCTGGAAATGATAAAAGCTCAATTGCCGCAATCGCATACCATAGTTATTGGAAGGGACAAGTGGATAAGAGCTTCCGAGGCAGGGCTTTTTCGAACGCCCAAAAAATTCGGCTCCTTTTTCGAAAAAGATGAGTTAATCTGAACGATATCTGATCCCTATAATAAGAATGAAATAACACTTCGGGCTCCAGAAGATGGTTTTATTATCGGCATAAACAACAAGCCGGTCGTTCATGTGGGAGAGGCCCTTCTTCACATTGGCATGGAAAAATGACCCTGAAATAACTGAATCCCCGTTGCAAAGTAAATTCACAATTATATAATTCTGATAATACACTAGTTTTGTATATTCGTCGGCTATGAATTTGAACATGCGGTCTGTATTCTTCCATTGGTCGATCCTATTGATCGCCTGTGCGCCTGCCTGGTCTCAAACTAAAAATTCAAAAGCCCGGATTTCAGATAAAGATGCCTGCCTTGCCATTGTTGGCTATTTCGATAAACTCCCTGCTGTTAAAGCCGTAAAAGTGGAACTTTTCCTGGGCTCAGAGCTCATTGATTCGGTTAAGACAAAAACCAACAGAGATTTCAGATTTGTACTTCTTCGCAACAAGCGTTATTCCCTTCATATTACGGCACCCGGTTATTACTCCCGTTTTTTAACCATTAACACCGATCTGGCTGACAACATCAACACCAACCCGCTTTTTGTTTTCGAATTTGACCTGCAACTGATTCAGGAAATGCAGGGGGTAGATGATTTCTACCTTGATTTCCCGATAGCCAGCATTTCGTTTGATCAGAAATTAAAGGCCTTTAATTTCAGCAAGAAATATACCGAAGCCATGCAGAAAGAAGTGAAGAAAGCGGAGACGCAGAACGGCCGGTAGAAAACCAATTATTTTTTAAGCGGCACAAAAGTGTACTTGGTTTTGATCAGTTCGGGGTCCTGGTATTCGTACTGCAGCTGATCTTTGGTCAGATTCAGAATTTTGAACCTGAATTTTTCCTTTCCGCCGTCAACATCAATTGTAACATTCGATTGGGGCTTGTCAAAACTCCATTTGCCGGTACGGGCAACACCGTCCATAGTTAAAAATGCTGTTCCGTCCAGAATAAAAGTGACTCCGTCGTTTTTTTGTTTTTCGGAAGGTTTATTGACTGTGCCAAACACATCCACAACGGAAAGGGTCCATGCTTTACAGAGCAGCGTGTCTTTTTGATTTGCTGCGGAAAGGATTGCACCGGGTCTTGGCACGGCTGTTTGCGGAACTTTTTGCTGGGCTATGGACATAGCGGAAATCAGGAGAAGGACTGAACAGATTGTTTTTTGCATCATTGGTTATTTACCGTATAAATTTAAACTTTAAATTAATAGTTCGCCAAACAGGCGTTTTCCTTTTTTCGCATTTTTGCTTTTTCTGAAACCGTTTTATCGGAATACCCCAGCAGGTGCAAAATACCGTGAATCATAACTCTCCTGAGCTCTTCGTCAAAGTTATGGCCCAGTTCTTTAGCGTTTTCCATTACCCGATCCAGGCTGATCAAAAGGTCCCCCGAAATAATACGAACGTTTTTATTCTTTTCAGAAGGCGTCGAATAATCAAAACTAAGAATATCTGTATAATAATCGTGCTTTAGAAATTTTTTATTCATTTCCAGCAAATGTCCGTCCGTACAAAAAACAAAACAGAGTGTGCCTCCGGCTTGTTTCTCGGTTTGAATTGTTGTCCGAATCCAGTTTTGGATTCGTTTTTTATCTTTTAAAAAAAAATTTACTTTTTCGCAGATAAATGTTATGCTGCACGTATTTATCATTGTCTGCGGGGTTTTTTGATTGTCTATTTCAACCCTGTCCTTTCCTTCCAGATTTCATTGAAGGATTTGGGCGCAACAGCGGGAAGAGTTCTGCGGTCGCCCCAGGTCTTCTTAAAAAATTGCCTGAGCAGAAAATTCTTGGCTTTGGCTCCTCCTCTTTCCATGGTCTTGCGTTTAAGCATAGCCGATTTCCATGCGTACCACATGAGGTCCTCCGATTTTGATTTGTGTCCTTCCTGAACAAAATCTTTGCGGTTCAGCAACAGCAAATTGTGCAAATCAATTTTCACAGGACAAACTTCAGAACATTTGCCGCAAAGGCTGGAGGCAAAGCTCAGGTGTTTGAATTTATCCACTCCGTTTAACCACGGACTGATTACCGAACCAATAGGGCCGCTGTAGGTTGTTCCATACGCATGGCCGCCGACACTTTTATAAATCGGACATCCGTTAAGGCAAGCTCCGCAACGAATACAAGACAAGGCCCTGCGCTGTTCCTTCTGAGCTAAAAGTTCGGTGCGCCCATTGTCCAAAAGAACAACGTACATTTCTTCGGGGCCATCCGTCTCTCCGGGCTGACGGGGTCCGCTGAGAATGGAGTTGTAGACCGTTAATTTCTGACCTGTTCCATGAGTAGACAGAAGTGACCAGAACAAATCCAGATCTGAAAGAGACGGAATAATTTTTTCTATTCCAACAACGGCAATGTGAACGTTGGGATGGGCAACCGAATTAAGTGCGTTGCCCTCATTTTCAGTAACGGCCACAGCCCCAATATCAGCAATAAGAAAATTTCCGCCGGTGACGCCGACTTCAGCCTGGGTGTATTTTTCCCTGAGCAAATTGCGCACAAACGCCACAATATCAGGCGGACTCCAGTTGGGGGGCGTGTTCTTCTTTTCATGAAAGGTTTTCGCCACATCCTCTTTTGACAGGTGCATGGCCGGCGTAACAATATGGTAGGGCGGTTCATCCCGGAGCTGAACAATGTATTCCCCAAGATCTGTTTCGATGCTTTCGACGCCCTGCTTTTCAAGTTCTTTATTGAGGTGAATTTCTTCGGTGGTCATCGACTTCGCTTTGACCACCGTTTTAGCATTGGCTTTTTTAACTATTTTATTGATCTCCCGAATAGCTTCCTGTGAATCCTGGGCCCAGATGACCTGACCGCCTCGTTTTTTAAACGCGCTTTCGAAATCGCAAAGGTAGCGTTCAAGATTTTCAATTCCTTTGTGTTTTAAAGCTGCGGCTCTGGTCTTTGCCAATTCAAGATTGCTGTATTGCCCTTTGCCTTCAGCAACTTTCTTATCGTATTGTCCGATATTGTACAGCAACTTCCTGTGGTGCTCAGCATCAAAGGTTTTGATTTCTGAATTTTCTAAAAATGCTTCCTGTTGATTCATGGGTATAGTGCTAGTTCATCTGTACGCGTTTCAATTTTCATTCTTGCCATCCGTTTTTATTCTGTCGTTTCTGGCGGCCAGCTCCCACGCCGTTAAAAATACAAGCCGGGTACGTTTGCAGAGCAACTCAAAATTAATTTTATCGGTACGGTCTGTTTCCCTGTGATAATCGGCATGTGTTCCGTTAAAGTAAAAGATTACAGGAATGCCCTGTTTTACAAAGTTATACTGATCGGAACGATAATAATAATGATGGGGGTCATCTTTGCTGTTATAGGTATAATCAAGGCTTAATTTACAATAACCCGAATTCGCCTCTTCGTTTATCCGATGAAGCTCAAGACTCATTTTATCCGAGCCTATAACATACACATAGCCTGCAGAATCCGGACTTTCTTTATGCCGGTCATCAATCCGTCCGATCATATCGATATTCAGATCTGCCACGGTACTCGTCAATGGGTAAACCGGATGTTCGACATAAAATTCAGAACCCAGCAGGCCTTTTTCTTCTCCTGAAAAAAGCAGGAATAATAAACTGCGCCGGGGACCATAACCTTGTTTTTGGGCCATGGAAAAAGCTGCTGCCAGCTCAATGACCGCTGCTGTTCCGGAGCCATCGTCATCGGCGCCATTAAAAATATGTCCGGCCCGGATTCCCAGATGGTCGTAATGCGCAGAAATAACAATCAGTTCGGTTTTAAGGTCTGATCCTTCTATATAACCCAGAACATTTTCAGACCAGGCCGTATTCTGTTTATCCTTGTCCAGGGGAAAGGACTGAAAATAACCGGTATCGTTTACGGCCGGTTGCAGCCCAAGGCTTTTGAATTGAAGGGAAATGTAATCTGCAGCGATCTTCTGCCCCCTTTTACCGCTTTCCCTTCCTTCCATTTCGTCCGACGCTATCCGGGTCAGGACTATTCTGAGTTTCTCTTTTGTAATACCATCGGCAAAACGCTTTCTTACAGTGTCCTGGGTTTGCGCTAAAACGCAAACCGGAAGTATCAGAAAACAAACCTTAAACAAAGGCCGGATTGATTTTAACACCCTTCGCCGATTTTATTCACTCGTTCTGTGTGCCTACCCCCTTCAAACACAGTTGAGAAAAAAACATCCACGCAGGCCTTTGCCTCCAAACTATCAATAAACCGCGCAGGCAGTGCCATTATATTCGCATCGTTGTGCTGGCGCGCCAATACCGCAATTTCCCTGTTCCAGCAAAGTGCCGATCGTACTCCTTTGTGTTTGTTTGCTGTCATATTAATGCCGTTTCCCGAACCGCAAATTAACAAACCGAAATCCACCTCTTTTGATTCCACCAGATTTGCAACACGGTGTGCAAAATCCGGGTAATCACATCGTTCGGTTGAAAAAGTACCGGCATCCTTCAGATCCCATTCTTTTTCAAGCATATACTTCTTAAGCTCTTCTTTTAATTCAAAACCGGCATGATCGCAACCTATACCAATTTTTAATCTGTCGATTTTAGTTGTTGTACCCATACTGTAAAAGTCCTCAATATTGGAGGACATTCTCGATTCTTATTGTTAATTTTATCAACAGGAGAGGTGTGAATAGGCTGTAATTTGTGTTGGTAGATTCTCCTCAAATTTATTTTGTTTATTACTGATTTATAGCAAGCAATGACTCTAACGGATAAATTGAAATTTGACCAGCTGATTTTACATTCAATGATGAACATGTTGTAAGACCATTTTTACCTGATTCTAATAACTTCTAACTGCTGTTAACTCTTTTACACTTTTTATCATAAATGTTAATACTTTACTAATCAATCAGATACACCTAAATAAAAAGTTAATAAAAGAAGACAAACGCTAATAACTATCAAAAAACTATTTTGTTCCATTTTTTATCAACCGTATTAACACTACTACATCATCATTATACTTTTTCTTATTTTAAAAATAAATAAATAATGCAGGGACAACTGTTAAAAGAAAAAGGATTTTTGGATATCGCTCCAGACCCCTGTTTGGATTTATTTGCGGAGATTAGCAAACTCAAAAAAGAAAAAAATGCAATTGTACTTGCGCATTATTACCAGGATCCGGATATTCAGGATTGCGCTGATTTTATCGGAGATAGTCTTGGGTTATCGCAGGAAGCTTCTAAAACAGGGGCTTCCATCATTGTTTTTGCAGGTGTGCATTTTATGGCTGAAACAGCAAAAATTCTTTCGCCGGAAAAAAAAGTTTTACTTCCCGATCTGCGGGCGGGTTGTTCCCTTGCCGATTCCTGTTCGAAAGAAAAATTTTCAGCTTTTATTCAGGACCATCCCGATCATGTTGTTGTTTCCTACATCAACTGTTCAGCAGAAGTGAAAGCGATGACAGACATTGTTGTAACGTCGAGTAATGCTGAAAAAATAGTGAACAGTATACCCCGGAATAAAAAAATAATTTTTGCTCCCGATAAGCACCTGGGAAGCTGGATATCAAAACGAACTGGCCGCGAAATGCTTTTATGGGACGGTTCGTGTATGGTTCACGAATTATTTTCAAAAGAAAAGATACTACAGATCAGGGATAAAAATCCGGATGCAAAATTAATTGCACATCCTGAATGCGAGAGTAGTTTGCTGGAACTGGCAGATTATATAGGAAGTACGACGGCCTTATTAAAGTATACGGAAGAAAATAGTTCCACGGTATTTATTGTAGCAACCGAATCCGGTATTTTGCACCAGATGCAGAAAAAAAATCCGTCGAAGACATTTATACCAGCCCCACCTTCTTCGAATTGTGCATGCAACGATTGCCCGCATATGAAATTAAACACTCTGGAAAAGGTATACACCTGTCTGAAATACGAGCAACCTGAAATCCTTCTGTCTGAAGAGCTGATCAAAAAAGCAAGAACATCCATAGTACGAATGTTAGAATTGAGTTGACGAATGCGTAAAATAATACTATTCATTTTTTTATCAAACCTTGCCTGGTCCTGTACCTTAAAGGCGCAAACTCAGACCGGCAAAGACACAACGGGTTATACCCGGTTTTACTACGAAACAAAAAACGTTTCCAGCGAAGGTATTATCAGGGATGGTAAACCGGATGGCTATTGGAAAACCTATTATGAAAACGGAAAATTAAAATCAGAAGGAAACCGGAAAAATTTTGTTCTGGACAGCACCTGGAAATTTTACAATGACCAGGGTATCCTTGTACTGGAATATCAATATGGCAACGGCAAAAAAAACGGACATCGGACAACGTTTGATGCAAAGGAAAAATTTATGCTTTCGCAGGAGAATTATGCTGACGACGTGAAGCAGGGTTCGACACTTCTGTTTTACAAAAACGGGAAGCAAAAGCAGCTGATTCCCTTTAAAGACGGACGGGAAGAAGGATTGGGATACGAGTACGACACAACCGGTGTAATTATAAGCATCGTCGAATACCGCGCCGGGTTCATAAAAAGGCAGGAAAAAATAAACAGGAGAGACCAGCAGGGTTTAAAACAAGGAGTGTGGAAAGAGTTTTATCCAACGGGCACTTTAAAAAATGAATGTACCTTCTCAGACGATCTTCGAAACGGATACCTGAAAGAATACGCACCAAACGGAAACCTGCTCAACACTACAAAATACGTAGCTGGAAAAGTCATTGAAAATGCCCCGGAACTGGCAAAGCTGGATACGCGCACAGAGTATTACGAAGGCGGGATAATTAAATCAAGCGGAACCTATAAAAACGGAGTTCCGGAGGGAACTTTCAGGGAATTTTCGCTTGAAGGGAAAATAACCGATTCTAAATTATTCAAAGAAGGAGTTTTGGTTGCCGAAGGAATTTTTGACGAGGCAGACAAAGAACAGGGCCCCTGGAAAGAATACCATCCCAATGGGCAGGTAAAGGCTCAGGGCGAATACAAGGACGGAAAACGAATAGGGGAGTGGTCTTTTTATTATCCCAACGGAAAACTGGAACAAAAGGGCAACTACGACAAAAAAGGACAGGCGCAGAATGAATGGAAATGGTATTACGATAACGGTACGCTTCTTCGGGAAGAAAGCTATCTCAATAATTTACTGGATGGGCCGACTACCGAGTATGACGAGAATGGAAAGGTGGTTACCAAAGGTCAATATACGGACGGACAAAAAGAGGGAGAATGGGAATACGAAATGGGAGATTACCGCGAAACGGGTACGTATAAAGCCGATCGGAGAGACGGAGCCTGGAAACATTATTATACGCCGGGCGGTAAATTGCGTTTTGAAGGGAATTTTGTAGACGGAAACCCGGATGGCAAACACGTATACTATTATCCCAACGGCAAAATTAAGGAAGAGGGAAAATTCATTGTCGGCCGAAAAGACGGCAACTGGGAATATTATAATGAAGACGGAATAAAGCAACTCACCATCTTATACAAAGACGATGTGGAACTCAAATTTGACGGAGTGAAAGTAAAGCCTACCCAGGAGGATACCGAAAAAAAATAATTCATGCTTTCCGACAACGTCTTTTTGCCCGCTCCGGCTGATTTATGGAACTCATTTTATTTGCGTTCAGAAAATCAAATTCTCGTTATTGATAAAAACGGAATAATTCTGGATACCAATTATATTCACCAGGGATTGATCCGGGCTTCCGCACTTATTGGAAAATGCGCTTTCGATTTTATTTCTGAAGTTTCGAAGGAAACCTATATCAATACTGTAAAGCGGATTTTTGAAACCGGAAAATCTGAAACTATTGAGTTAATGGGCCATGGCCCGGATTCAAGAATATACTGGTACAAAAGTATTTTGTTTCCATCGGTGAAGGACAACATGGTAAACAGTGTTATTGTGCTCATAAACAATATCACAGCCAAAAAGGAACTCGAAGAGCGGTATCAGAAATTTTCCATTGCCTCAACGGAGGGCATCGTTGTTCTTGAAAAACACCTGATCAAAGAGGTTAACGGTGCAGCCATGAAAATTTTGGGGTATGAGGAACAGGAACTTATAGGGAAAGTGGCGGCTGAATTAATTTATCAGGAAGACTATAAAAACATTATTGAAGCAACAGAATTCAAACCTGAAAATACGTATGAAGTAAGGGTTGTTACCAAAAGCGGTACAACCATTGAATGTGAAGTCAAGGCACAAACAATTAACTACAAAGGACATTCTGCCAGAGTTATCACATTCAAGGATATTTCCAAACGGAGAAAGGCCGAACAACTGGCCCGGTTGAATGAAGAACGATTCAGAAGATTGTCCGAGGCTTCCTTTGAAACGGTTTTAATTCATGAGGCTGGAAAAATTGTGGATTTCAACCAGACCTGTGTTAATATGTTCGGCTATTTAGCGGAAGAATTGCTTACCATGGAGGCGTTTGATCTCGGAATCGAGGAAGAAAAAGAATTTTTGCAGCAACAAGTTCGTCTCGGGGTTGAGACGCCTTACGAAGCTGTCGGAAAAAGAAAAGACGGCTCATTTTTTTTCGCAGAGATCAATGCAAAACAGCTGAACTACAACGGAAAAATAACCCGTGTTGTTTCCATACGGGATATTTCACTGCGAAAGGAATACGAGCACAAATTAAAGCAGGTAAAGGAGGATTATGAAAACCTGATCAGGCAATCTCCCGACGGTGTATTTATTCTGGACAAAAAGGGAAAGATTCTTTTCGCCAATCCAAGCGCGCACCGCATTGTTGGTCTTCATTCGGAGGAAGAAATAAAGGACAAAACCATTTTTAGTTTCACGCTTCCCAATCACCACAAACAAATAAGGGAAAGTGCGTTTTTATTGAGAGCGGGTTACGATTTGCCATTTGTTAAAATAAACGCCATTCGTACCGATGGTACATCGGTGGAAGTGGAATACAAACCGGTGCAGATTGATTATCAGGGAAAAGAATGCGTGCTTGTGGTGTACCACGATATTGATTTTCAGGAGCAACTGAACCGGGAAAAGAACCGGTATCGGATTTCAGAAGAAACCAATAAGGCCCTGAAAAAGGAGATTGAGCACCGGAAAAAAATAGAAGACAAACTTCAGCTGAGCAAGGAGGAATATAAAGAACAGTCGGCCAGGGTAAATTCAATAATTGAGAGCAGCTCTCACATCGTATGGACGGTTAATAAAAAAATTGAACTAACCTCTTTTAATGAAAATTTTGCCCGACACATAAAATCGGTATATGGTATCCGGCCTTCGAAGATGGATTCGCTTAACAAGGGAAAATTTGTATACAACAGGGAATACTTTTCTTTTTTAAATGATAAATTTAAGATCGCTTTTGTCGGAAAGTCCCAGCATTTCGAAACAAATATTAAAGACAGGAAAAAAGAAAGCATCTGGCTGGAAATTTTCCTGAATCCTATTTTCGATCTCCAGGGTGACGTTCAGGAGGTTTCGGGCATTGCACATGACATCACCGAAAAGAAACTGGCGGAAGACCGGATAAAGCAATCCCTGAAGGAAAAAGAAGTTCTTCTTCAGGAAGTTCACCACCGGGTTAAAAACAATCTTCAGGTGATATCCAGTATACTTAACCTTCAATCGTCTTACGTTTCAGATAAAAAGACGATCGATTTGCTTAAAGAAAGTCAAAACCGAATTAAGTCGATGTCTTTTATACACGAAAGTCTGTATCAAACCAAGGATTTTACAAGTGTTAATTTTCCGGAGTACGTGAACAACATTGCAAACAATCTTCTTCTATCCTATGTACCCAAGGGAAAAAAAATAAATCTCAAACAGGAAATAGATGCTGTTTTTCTTAACTTAGATCTCGCAATTCCATGCGGATTGATCATCAATGAAATACTGTCCAATGCTCTGAAGTATGCGTTCGGGAAAAGTAAAAGGGGAGAGTTGAGTATTTCGATCAAAGCGGACAGAAAAGAAAATGTAAAAATGGTAATTGCCGATAATGGTGTCGGACTTCCCCCATGGATTGGATTACCGGAATACCCAAAGCCTGGGCCTTCAACTGGTTGTAGTTTTGGTAAGTCAAATCAAAGGAAAGATTGCTTACAAGTACGAAAAAGGAGCTAGCTTTACGATCACATTCAATAAAAACAATTTAAAACAAAAAGAACATGTCAAAACCAAGCGTATTAGTCGTTGAGGACGAAAGCATCGTTGCTAAAGACATACAAAACAGCTTGAAAAAATTAGGGTATTCGGTATTCGGATCAAGCCCGAGCGGAGAACAGGCTCTTAAACTTATTGAAGAAAATCAACCCGATGTTGTGTTGATGGATATTATGCTGAAAGGATCCATTGATGGTATTGAAACGGCGAGGCAAATCAAGGAAAAGTATGAGATTCCTGTAATTTTTCTCACTGCCTACGCTGATGAAAGTACGCTGAACAAAGCAAAGATTACCGAACCTCATGGCTATATTATCAAGCCTTTCAAGGAAATAGATTTGCACACGGCTATTGAAATGGCTATTTATAAACACGGCAAGGAAAAAGACGTAAAGAAGGAACGGGACATGCTTTATTCGCTTGTCGAAGGCAGAGAGAGCGATAATTCTGTTGTGTTCGTTAAGTCGAATTCTAAAATGGTGAAGATTCGCACCAAGGATATTTATTTCGTCGAGGCCTTAAAAGACTATGTGATCATCAATACGGCCAATGCGCGCTATACGGTTCTTTCCACTATGAAGAACATTGATGAAAAATTGTCTAAGAAAGATTTTATACGCGTTCACCGGTCCTTCATCGTGCTCATTGATAAAATTGTTGCCATTGACCACAATGTTTTACTGATGGAAGACGACAAAAAAGAAATTCCAATAGGGGGATCTTATAAGGACGAACTGGTCAGCAGGCTCAATATGCTGTAAAATTGACCCAAGCAGAGGTTAAACTTCAAAGCCCCATTCATCTTTGAAGTTGGGGCCTTTACCGTCCTTTTTGTCGGGGGATTTGACTCCTTTGTTTTTTCCGGGATTTGGTTTTTGGGACGAATGCTTTGGAAAATCGGTCTTGTTTTCAGCCGGTGTTTTTTTCGAGTTTCTCAACCAGCGCAAAGTCCAGTTGCTTTTTTTATAAGGTTGGCTCCTTTAATTTCAATGCGAAGAGGGTCACCTAATCTCAGTGTTCGTTTGGACCTTCGGCCGACCAGGCAGTAATTGTCTTCGTCAAAATAGTAGTTGTCGTCTTTAATATCGCGGATACGAACCATGCCTTCGCAGTGATTCTCAGTTAATTCAACGAAGATTCCCCATTCGGTGACACCCGAAATCATTCCCTCGAACTGTTCGCCTACCCGGTCCTGTAAAAACTGAACCTGTTTGTATTTTATGGAGGAGCGCTCTGCATCGGCAGCCAGCTTTTCCATATCCGAAGAGTGTTTGCAGGCCAGCTCAAGCTCATCTGCATCGACAGCTTTGCCGTTATCCAGATAATGCTGAAGCAAACGATGCACCATCATGTCGGGATAGCGGCGAATAGGGGAAGTAAAGTGGGTGTAGTACTGAAACCCCAGACCGTAATGGCCGATGTTTTTTGTGGAATACACCGCCTTTGCCATCGTGCGGATGGTTAATAAAGAAATGACATTTGCTTCGCTTTTGCCTTCGACATCCTTGAGCAATTTGTTCAGTGAATCAACGGTGGCCTTGTCTCCTTTCAGGTTTATTTTATATCCGAATTTTTCAATAAATCCTCCGAGGTCTGCCAGCTTATCTTCGTTGGGCTTGGCGTGAATTCTGTACACAAAAGGCAATTCAGGCCCTCCACCCTGTCCGCTGTTCGCTATTCGCTGTTCGCTCTTACTTCCCCGATCCCCAATGAAAGCAGCCACTTTCCTGTTCGCCAGCAACATAAAATCCTCAATAAGCTGATTGGAGTCTTTCATTTGCTTAAAGTAAACTCCTGTGGGATTACCGACTTCATCCAGATGGAATTTAACTTCGCTTTTCTCAAAGGCAATGCTTCCTTTGCTCATACGTTCGCCCCGCAATTTTTTCGCGAGCCTGTTCAGTGTCAGCAATTCCTGGCTAAAGTCCCCGGCCTTACCTTCCAGAATTTCCTGTGCTTCTTCGTACGAATAGCGGCGGTCAGAATGTATGATGGTTCGTCCGAACCACTGTGACTCAATGCCGGCCTCCTCGTTCATTTCAAATACGGCGGAGAAGCAAAGTTTGTCTTCCTTCGGACGAAGGGAGCAAACATTGTTGGATAATATTTCAGGGAGCATCGGAACGACTCTGTCTACCAGGTAAACCGAGGTAGCCCTGGAAAGGGCTTCCTGGTCAATGATTGATTTTTCCTTTACATAATGCGTCACATCAGCAATGTGTATCCCGATTTCCCAATTTTCGTTTTTCAATTTCCGGATGGACAGGGCATCGTCAAAATCTTTTGCATCCACCGGATCGATGGTAAAGGTTGTAACGGTTCTGAAATCTCTGCGACCTGCAATTTCTTTTGCTGATATTTCTGTCGGAATTGTTTCTGATCTTTTTTCAACGTCCTTGGGAAAAGAATACGGAAGACCGAATTCAGCAAGGATGGCATGCATCTCTGTAGTATTTTCGCCTGCATTGCCAAGCACGTCTATAATTTCACCTATTGGGTTTACGGCGTTTTTGGGCCATTCGGTGATGCGCGCAATTGCTTTCTGGCCATCTTTTGCACCCTTCAGTTTATCCAGGGGAATGTATATGTCGACTCCGGTTTTTGCACTCGAGGGAACCAAAAAAGCAAAGCGTTCGGAAAGCTGAATGGTTCCCACAAATTCGCTTCTTGCGCGTTTTACAATCTCCACCAGTTCTCCTTCGTGTTTGCCACTGCTTCGATCGGGAAATAAAGCTATTTTAACCGTATCGCCCTGCAGCAGGCCCTTCGCAAATTTAGGAGCGAGGTACACATCGTTTTCCAATTCATCGCTTACTACATAAGCAGAACCCGAAAGAGTCATATCCACTTTTCCGGTAATTGTTCTGCGCGACCCTCTTTTGGTTCTGAATTTTCCCCGTTCAGGCTCTTCTATCAGTTCTTTTTTCAGCAATTCCTCAAGCAGAATTGCAATTTGCTGACGCTGATCCTGGGCTGTAATTCCCAGGGCAGCTGCTACCTGCTTATAATTGTAGAGCTTGCCTGGATTTTTCTTAAGCAAGGTCAGTACATCTTCGAACAAGTAAACCTTGTTTGATTTATTTTTGGATTTTCGGGACATTTAGAAGGTTAACAGTCTGAATTCGGCTGTAGTTAATTGGGCATAGCGCTCTCCTGAAGCGAAGGAATCAAGGTCTTCTTCTTTGTAATACCAGACAAAGGTTACCTTATTCTCAGGATTTTCTTTTTGGATTTTTTCAAAGCCCCAGAAAATATTCAGGAGGTATTTGGCAGTTGAGGAATTAAAATAATCCAGTTTAAAGGAGACTTCAGTGAAAGCATTCGGCGTCTTTGCATACTCGTCGATCCATTCGAGTATGGGATTGTAAAATTTTGCAGGATTTTCAGGATGAGAAGAACCGCTGAATTCAAAACAATTCGCAGAGGGGTCTAAAACAACCTTTGGGGAATTATCCGTCTCCTTAATAATTAAATTCAGCATTTACATGTATTCTCTGAAGAAGCATAAAATTAAACAGATTTTCGACATGCAATGAAATACCGGCCCTTTTGTTTTTAAAGTAAATTACCAAGTAAAACGGCCAATTCATCCTGGCTAAGGTCTCTCCAGGCTCCTGTTTTCAGTTTCCCAAGCTCTATGTTCATAACTCTGATACGCTGTAATTTAATGACCTGATAGTCGTAGGCGGCACACATTCTTCTGATTTGCCGGTTGAGCCCCTGCTTGAGAACAATGCGGAATATTCGCCTGGTGTTGGGTTCCGGACGAACTCTGCAGGGTTTTGTCTTTTCACCCTGCAGGCTAATGCCTTCGGCTATTTCTTTCAGAAACCTGTTTCGCACGGGTAAATTGAGCGTTACAATGTATTCTTTTTCGTGTCCGAACTTAGGGTTGGTTATTTTATCAATGATGGATGCATTATTGGTAAGCAAAATAAGTCCTTCTGTATTTTTATCCAAACGCCCCACCGGCAAAATTTTTTCAGGATGACCGACTGCATCTATAATGTTGTGATCGGTTTTTTCGGTAGTGCAAACAATACCTTTAGGCTTATTGTAGGCAATGTAAACAAGGTTGGAAGATTCTCCGGACATGCTAAAGCTTTCTGTTTTCCTTTACCCATTCACGGATGTAATTGACCACTTCCCCGGTGTCGGTTCCCGGAGGGAAAAGTTTGCCGACTCCTATCTCATTGAGTTTTTTTCATGTCGTCATCCGGAATTATTCCTCCTCCGGTCAGAAGTACATCTTTCAGGTCCTTTTCTTTCATCAACTGTAGCAATTTTGGGAAAACAGTATTGTGAGCGCCTGAAAGGATACTTACGCCTATAGCATCTACGTCCTCCTGCAATGCGGCATTAACAACCATTTCGGGAGTCTGTCTTAAACCGGTGTAAATGACCTCCATACCGGCATCTCTCAGGAAAGAAGCAATTACCTTTGCACCTCTGTCGTGGCCGTCCAGACCTACTTTGGCAACTAAAACACGTATGGGCCTGTTCATTTTATTAAAAGTAGCGATTTTTTTTGGTGATTCTCGTCATAAAAGTATCTTTGCACCTGATTTAATCCTAAAACTTATAAAAATGGCAGACATTTCAACTCGCGTAAAATCAATCATTGTTGATAAATTGGGTGTAGACGAAAAAGAAGTTACACCTCAGGCAAGTTTTACAAACGATTTGGGTGCAGATTCCCTGGACACGGTTGAGCTGATAATGGAATTTGAAAAGGAATTCAATATTGCTATACCGGATGATCAGGCTGAAAAAATAAGTACTGTGGGAGAAGCAGTTACCTATATCGAAGCGAACATTAAGTAAATTATACAGATTACAGGCCTCCATCAGATCGAACAGGCAACCTGTTTTTATCCATGAAGAATTTAAAACGTGTTGTAGTTACCGGACTTGGTGCTATTACGCCTTTAGGAAATACAGTAGCTGATTATTGGGCCAATCTGTTGGCCGGAAAAAGCGGCGCTTCCGCCATAACCCGTTTCGATTCTTCTAAATTCAAGACCCGCTTTGCCTGTGAAGTAAAAGGATTTAAGCTGGACGAATATTTCGATCGCAAAGAAGGGCGAAAGCTTGATCCGTATTCTCAATACGGCATCGCTTCTGCCTCTCAGGCGTTTGAAGATGCCGGCCTGAAGGAATTCGCTTTCAACCCTGATCGGGTTGGAGTAATCTGGGGCTCGGGTATCGGAGGTCTGGAAACATTTTATGAAGAATGCTCGGCTTTCGCAAAAGGCGATGGCACACCCCGATTCAATCCGTTTTTTATTCCCAAAATGATTGCGGATATCTGCTCAGGACATATTTCGATTCGGTTCGGCTTGCGTGGACCGAACTTTACAACCTGTTCGGCGTGCGCCAGTTCGACCAATGCCATTATTGATTCCTTTAATTATATACGTCTTGGAATGGCAGACATTATTATTTCAGGGGGGTCTGAGGCTGCAGTAAATCCTGCCGGAATAGGCGGATTCAATGCCATGCACGCCCTGTCTGTCAGAAACGAATCTCCGGAAACGGCTTCCCGTCCATTTGATAAGGATCGTGACGGATTTGTCCTCGGGGAAGGAGCCGGTTGTATCATTCTGGAAGAATATGAGCACGCGCTTAAACGCGGCGTAAAAATTTACGCGGAGATCGGCGGCGGAGGTATGAGCGCAGATGCTTACCACATAACTGCTCCTCATCCCGAAGGGCTGGGAGCGCTGAACGTTATGCGTTCAGCCCTGCTTGACGCCGAAATGCAGGCTTCTGACATCGACTATGTAAATGTTCATGGGACTTCAACGCCCCTTGGTGACATTGCCGAAACAAAAGCTATTCTGGGTGTGTTTAATGAGCATGCCTATAAACTGAACATCAGTTCAACCAAATCCATGACTGGCCATTTGCTTGGAGCAGCAGGGGTTGTGGAAGCTATGGCATGCATTCTTTCGGTCCAGAACGACATCGTTCCTCCAACCATCAATCACTTTACAGACGATCCCGAACTTGACAACAAGTTAAACCTGACTTTCAATACTGCTCAGAAGCGTGTAGTAAGGGCTGCGTTAAGCAATACGTTCGGATTTGGAGGGCACAATGCTTCGGTTATCGTCAAGAAGTTCAAAGGCTGAATCCGGCCTTCAACCACCCTTCAGACAAAATCATACAGGTCTTTTTCGGCCATTTTATAATGGTTATTATAATGCGCATTAAAGGCACTTAATGGTTAGAATTCTAACCATTATAAAACCACTCAAAACAGACAGGGTCGCAAGTAACGCATAAAGTAACCCAGAGACTAGCATCAAGCGGCGTGGCATGAAATTCACTTTTTTTCGCCGAAGACCACCGAACGCACCCAGTTTTTACCCCAGTTTTCGATTTCTTCGGCATTCCAGAGTGAAGGATAAAAGATCCTTTTTTGAAAACGTGGAGGTAAGTATTTCTGCCAGTTGGTTCCGCCAGTTGCAGCAATATCTTCGGGATCTTTCTGAAGGTAGCGTACCGCTGATTTATAATGAGAAAGAGGCCAATTGACATTCACATTCAGGTCCAGCATTTTCAAGGCATCAATCAGTTGGCTGTTTTTCTGATCATTTTCGGTCAGCGATTTAAAGCGGGACCACAGGTTGTCCATCCTGCATTTTTTGGCCAGCTCAATGAGTTCATTCGAATATTTCAATTCAAATTGTTTGAGAGTCAGGGTTTTTTTTCCGGTGGACAGTTCGGTTGCTCCGGTTTTCCAGTAAATAAAATTGTACATCTGTTCGATCATCGTATCCGTAGGATAGCCCGTAAATCCGGAACGATGATCAGACAATACCAGGTTGATGAATTCGGTACAGTAAATTTCAATCATGCGGTATTGTCCGCTTTGAAATCCGCTTGCAGGCAACAAGGACATGCGGAACTTGTGAAACTGAGCCGGATCCATTCCCTCGACCATGATATCAAAAGAATCAATCAGCGCGTTCATGTAGCGATTGATGCGTCCAAGGCTCTTCAGCATGTCATCAGCGGTAAGTTTGTGGTTTTCAGAAAGCTGACGCAGTTCGTGCAGGGCCAGTTTAAAATGCAATTCGGTAATCTGGTGGTACATGATAAAGACCTGTTCATCAGGAATACTCGTCTTGGGGGTCTGAAGACTCAATAAAGTATCCAGGTGAATATAATCCCAATACGTCAGGTAATCCGCATACAGCAGTCCGTCCAGATAGGAAACCAGACTCTGGCCCATCGCTTCGTATTTTTCATCCAGTTTACGGATTCGCTCAATCAATTCGGGTTTTAATTCCATCATTCGGGCTTCAATTCGATCAGAATAAAAGTAACAATTTTCCCTTTGCTGCTGAATAGTTCTCTTCGTGTATCAGCAATTTCCTTTTTCTTTCCAGTCCGCCTGAATAACCGATCAATTTATTGTTGTTTCCAACAACGCGGTGGCAGGGAACAACAATGCTTAACAAATTTAATCCATTGGCTTTGCCGACAGCTCTTACCGCTTTTATATTACCAATACGCTTCGACAATTCAAGATAGCTGATTCGTTCACCAAATGGAATGTTTCGGAGTTCAGACCAGACCAGCTGCTGAAAGGCAGTTCCTTCCTGTTTCATGGGGAAATCAAATACCGTGCGTTTACCTTCAAAATAGTCGGCCAACTGACGGATGCAGGTTAAAATAGGCTGCGATAGAGATCGTTGGCTGAAGGCCAGGTGTTCTTCCTGCGCAAGTTCTGTTTCGGTATCCGCAAACAGGATGCTTGAAACGTACTCAGCTGTGCCTGTAATTTTAATCAGTCCGATCGGGGAGTTATAGTACGCCTCCATTTTATTCTGGGTTTGTCAGATTTATTTCAGTTTTGCCAGGGGATTCGCAAGATTTTCATAACTCTGCAAATCCATTTTTACCGACCCGACAAGAATTTTTGCCTGGACCCGGACAGGGATGCGGTTCGCATCGTCGCTGATCCAGGCGATGAGGTCTTCGGAGCGTTTAAAAATACGTCCTTTCTGTAAAATGGGGCAAAAGCGTATGCAGGCGATGCGTCCAAGGGTTGTGGATATCGTATCCCTGCCCATGTAACGTATTTTGATGGTAAAGACTTCTTTGTCTATAAAACTGTTAATGCTGAATACCTCCCCGATTTTTGCATGATCGTAATTCAAACAGCGTGCGAAATAAAAGGCAGAAGTCATGTCCTGGCAATTTTCGGGAATATCGTAGCTGAGGTTGTTACCGGTGTCGACCTTTTTCTTAGATGGATTAAAAATATAATCCTGGTGAATTAAAAATCCTCCTTCGTTCACCCGGCGGATAAAAATCCAGGGTGTCAGGGATTCTTCGTCGACATAGCTCTCGTAGCGATCGCGGACTTTAAAAAAAAGATCAAATGTTTTGTTGCTTTCTCCGGTACCGACAAAGTGAAAGGTTTTGCGTCCTCCGACTTCACGCGTTTCGTTCTCCACTTTAATTTTCACCCAACCCGCATCCACCCATCCGTAATGCATCCGGTAATTCAGAACCTCACCTCGTTTAAATGCAGTTTGCTTATAGGCAGCCTGTGCAATTGTATTCGGGTCTGATGTGTGAGAGGGCTGAGCGTTTACGCCGGAAAAATACAGAGAAAAAATCAGGCAAAATCCCAGGCGCCTCATTAGATAACGATGTTCACGATTTTTTTGTGAACAACGATCATTTTCTTCGGCGTTTTTCCTTCGAGGTATTTTTTTGCTTCCTCGCTGCTCAGGACTTCTTTTTCGATTTCAGGTATCCCCATGGTGAGCGGGAGCTCGAGTTTAAAACGGGTTTTTCCGTTAACGGAGACCGGATACGCGTAGTATTCGTCTTCGAGGTATTCAGTTTTGCAAGCCGGAAAAGCGGCAAAACTGACACTTTCCGTATGCCCCAGCAGACTCCAGAGTTCCTCTGCGATATGAGGAGCATAAGGCGAAATCAGAATACAAAGCGGTTCCAGAATTTCACGTTTGGAACAGTTGAGCTCGGTAAGTTCATTGACGCAGATCATAAAGTTGCTGACCGAAGTATTGAAGGAAAACCGCTCGATGTCTTCCTGAATTTTTTTAATGGTTTTGTGAAGGATTTTCAGTTCTGGTTTGGAAGCAGGGGAGTTGGCGCCGTCCATCCTGTCGGGGGAGATTTTTATAGTATCCGGATGAAAAGGTTCATATAATTTCCATAGTTTTTTTAAAAAATTTGAAACTCCGCTGATGCCATTGGTATTCCAGGGTTTGCTTTGTTCCAAAGGGCCGAGGAACATTTCGTACATGCGCAGGCAATCGGCTCCGTATTTATCGCAAATGGCATCGGGACTCACAACATTCCATTTTGATTTGGACATTTTTTCGACTTCCCATCCGCAGAGATAAGTTCCGTTTTCTTCCAACTCAAAGGTTGCCGAAGCATATTCGGGCCTCCATTTTTTAAAGGCTTCGATATCCAACACATCATTGTCAACTATGTTTACGTCCACGTGGATGGCTGTGGCTTCATTTCCTCCTTTTGTAATTTTTGATTTTGAAAGAAATGTAAAGCCTTCTCCGTCTTTTCCAACCCGGTACACAAAATTGCTCCGGCCCTGAATCATGCCCTGGTTAATCAGCTTTTTTGCCGGCTCTTCGAAAGGGATATAACCCAGATCATACAGAAACATAGTCCAGAACCTTACGTAAAGCAAATGTCCGGTGGCGTGTTCGCTTCCCCCCAGATAAAGATCAATCTGTCCCCAATACTCCGCAGCTTTTTTACTTACAAACTCCTTTTCGTTATGCGGATCCATGTACCTCAGAAAATACCAGGAGCTACCGGCCCAGCCGGGCATGGTCGTGGTTTCGTAGGTCCAATTTTTGGCACGGGCAAGCGGAGGCTCTCCGCTTGTGGTCGGTAAAAAAGCATCCACTTCAGGCAGCACAAGGGGCAATTCGTTTTCCTGTAGAACGTAAGGTATGCCTTCTTTGTAATAAACCGGAATGGGTTCTCCCCAATACCGCTGACGTCCAAAAACCGCATCCCGTAATCTGAAATTTATTTTGCCTTTTCCTATGGCCTTCTTTTCGATTTCGGCTATGGCTTTTTTAACCGCGTCTTTTACCTGCAGGCCATTCAAAAAACCGGAATTGACCAACAGGCCCTCTTTTGCATCGTACGAACCTTTATTTAAATCGCCTCCGCTGACGACCTCAACAATGGGCAAATTAAAATGTCTGGCAAAGGCATAATCCCTTGAATCGTGCCGGGGAACAGCCATCACAGCGCCTGTTCCGTATCCGGCCAGGACGTAATCGCCTATCCAAACCGGGACAGGCTTTCCGGTAAAGGGGTGCTGGGCATAAGCACCGGTAAAAACCCCGCTGATATTTTTGACTTCAGCCTGACGCTCCCTTTCGCTTTTTCCTTTGGAAATTCTTATGTATTCTTCGACTTCTTTTTTTTGTTCAGATGTGGTGATCTGTTCAACCAATTCATGTTCGGGTGCAAGCGTAATAAAACTCACTCCAAAGACCGTATCGGGCCTGGTCGTATACACTTCGATGTCCAGGCTTGCGGGAATTGTATTCGACGGGTGTGCGTTGCCTGTACCCAGGAGGGTGAACTTTAAACTGGATCCTTCTGATCGTCCAATCCAATAACGCTGGCTTTCCTTCAGGCTTTCAGGCCAATCAATTTTTTCCAATCCGTCCAGCAAACGCTGAGCAAATGCAGTGATACGCATACTCCATTGTTTCATCCGTTTCCGTTCAACCGGAAAGCCGCCCCGTTCACTTACGCCGTCTTTCACTTCATCATTTGCCAATACCGTACCAAGAGCAGGGCACCAATTCACAAAGGCTTCACCCAGATAGGCGATGCGGTAGTTCATCAAAACATCGCTTCGCTCTTTTTCAGATAAGTTTTTCCAAGCGCCCGGGGCAATAGAATTGAAATTTCCGGCATGCGAAAAACATTCGGCTTCCATTTTTGCCGAACCTTCCTGTTCGAAAATCTCAACAAGGGTCTCTATCCGCTCCGCTTTATTGCTTCGCGGATTGTACCAGGAATTGAAAAGCTGAATGAATATCCATTGGGTCCATTTATAATAGGCGGGATCAGAAGTGCGTACTTCACGGTCCCAGTCGAAAGAAAACCCCAGCTGGTCCATTTGCTGCCGGTATCGGGCAATGTTTTCAGCTGTTGTAATGGCGGGGTGCTGTCCGGTTTGTATAGCGTACTGTTCTGCCGGAAGTCCGAACGAATCGTATCCCATGGGGTGCAAAACGTTAAATCCTTTCAGCCGCTTGTAGCGGGCCACTATGTCGGAGGCTATATATCCCAATGGGTGACCCACGTGTAAACCGGCTCCGGAAGGGTAGGGGAACATGTCCAGAACATAGTAAGCCGGTTTGGCTCCGCCTGTTTCTGTCTTATAGGGCCTGGTAAGCGCCCAGTGCTTTTGCCACTTTCTTTCAATTTCTCTAAACGAATAATCCATCAGCTTACGGTCCTAAAATTGAAGCCAATATAAGTATTCTTTTTTGTATCTTAGAGCGATGGAGCGACGCTGCCCGGTTCCTGTCCTAAGTTTCCTGACACTGATTTTCGTATTGCTGTTGGGATCGTTGTCATCTGCTCAAACCAAACTGTATTTCGAAGAAAACAAAGGTCAGCTGAACGACAAGGTACTTGATGTGCTTGTCATGCGAAATTTCGGCATCTATTACGAAAAATCGGCCATCTCGTTTAAGCTGATCGATCTGCACGAATTGATCTTCAACGATCATCCCAAAACGATGAAAAAAGCGATTGAGGACCAATCAAAATTTTACTCCCATAGCTACCGGGTAGAATTTTTAGGGGCAAACAACAAAGTACAACACAAAAACAGCAACCCTGCCGGCTTTTATCACAACTATTTTCTCGGAAACGATGCTAAAAAATGGGCCGGAGAGGTTCATTCGTTCGAAGAACAAGACTACACGAACCTGTATCCGGGAATCAACCTGAAGGTTTATAGTCTTGAAGGGCAGCTCAAACATGATTTCATTATCAGGGCAGGTTCAAATTCAAATCAATTGCAAATGAAGTATACCGGGGCTGACAGCCTGTTTATCAGTGACGGAAATCTGATGATTGCGACTTCGCTGGGTTGGGTCACCGAAAAGGCTCCTGTCGCTTATCAGCTGATTAATGGGATCCATTCGCCGGTCAAGTGTTTATACAGAATAAAGGGCACTACTGTTTCTTTTGATTTACCGCAGGGCTATAACAAACAGTACGATCTGATTGTTGATCCGATTCTGGTTGGTTCGACTTTTTCGGGTTCTACCATGGACAACTGGGGCTGGACTGCGACGTACGACAATCCCGGCAACATGATTTCGGGAGGCATAGTAACCAGTGCGCTGAGCGGACCTACGGGTTATCCGGTTACAGCCGGAGCCTTTCAGACCAACTTTGCTGGCGGAGGAGTGGGGGGAATATATCCCTGGCCCTGGGACGTTGGCATCATCAAATACAATACAAACGGATCTGCAATTCTCTTCGCAACTTTTCTTGGAGGGTCTGAAAATGATTATCCTCACAGTATGGTTGTTGACGCCAACGACAACCTCTATGTATATGGCAAGACTTATTCTACCGACTTTCCGGTCACTTCAGGTGCTTATTCGACCAGCAATCACGGAGGTGCCGATCTTTTTATAACGAAATTCAATGCGGCGGGTTCAGCCCTTTTGGGTTCTACCTATGTCGGGGGCAGTCTGGACGATGGTGTAAATTACCTGGCAGGAGAAGATGTGTTCGGTAATCTGAAATTTAATTACGGTGACGATGCACGCGGAGAAATCAATATCGATCTGAACGACGATATTTTTGTAGCTACCTGTACCCAGAGTTCAGACTTTCCGGTTACGGCAGGGGCGTACTGCACGGCATTCAAAGGAACCATTCAGGATGCCTGCCTGTTCAAGCTCAGCGCTGACTTCAGCACTCTCGACTGGAGCACGTACCTCGGAGGGACTTCTGACGATGCGGCCTATGCGCTTGCTTTGGATACGGCGGGAAATGTTTACACAGCCGGAGGTACCCTGAGTTCTGATTTTCCTGTTACAGCCGGAACCCTTCATACCAGCTACCTTGGTAGTACAGACGGGTTTGTGTGTCTGGTAAAGAAAGACGGCAGCGCATTGCTGGCTTCGAGTTACATAGGAACAGGAAGCTATGATCAGTGTTATTTTGTTCAAACGGACAAGGATAACAGTGTATACCTGTACGGTCAAACCGAGGGAACCTATCCGCTTACACCCGGCGTATACAATAATACGCCGGGCGGCATGTTCATTCAAAAGCTCAACAGCGGCCTTGGCACTTCGCTTATGTCCACAACGATTGGAGACGGGATCAATGCCTATCCGAATATTTCTCCTTCGGCATTCCTGGTTGATAATTGTTATAACATTTACATCGCCGGCTGGGGAGGTAAGCTGTATCCGGGTTACGGTTTCCAGGGAGTGACAACAGGACTGCCCGTATCGGCCAGCGCCTACCAAAGCACTACAGACGGAGCCGCATTTTACCTGATGTCTCTTACCAAAAATGCAGGAAGTCTGATTTATGCCACTTTTTTCTCTGCTCCTGTGAATAACCTCGAACATGTAGACGGAGGAACCAGCCGGTTCGACAAGCGGGGCGTGATCTATCAGTCTGTTTGCGGGGGCTGCGGAGGGTATTCGAATTTTCCGACAACGCCATCTGCCTGGTCCAAAACAAACAATTCCCCCAATTGCAACAATGCCATATTCAAAATCGACTTCCAGACGCCCAATGTAACGGCTGTTGCCTCTACCAGCGGTGGCAGTGGTTGTGCACCTTTTACGTTTACCTTTACCAACAACAGTAAAAATGCAACGTCTTACAGCTGGAATTTCGGCGACGGTTCTCCGATCGACACGAGCTCATCCCCGACTCACCAATTCAATACCGGAGGAACCTATACGGTAAAACTGGTAGCGAAAAACCCTTCTTCCTGCAACGGGGCAGACAGTTCAACTGTTGAGGTTGTAATAAAGCCAACCCCTCAGGTAAACCTGGGACAAAATATTGATCTCGATTGCGACTCCATTTCTACCGTTACCCTGGATGCGGCCAATACCGGCAGTCATTACCTGTGGAACACGGGTGACACTACGCAAACGATTAAGCCCTCAGCCACAGGCACCTATTGGGTCAAAGTAAGTTATACGACAGGATGCTCTTCAATTGACAGCATAGAGCTGACAGGCACTCCTATTCCGCCCAGGGTTAAACCGCTGCTTATTCCCAATGTATTTACTCCCAACGGGGACAATGTAAACGATACGTATGTTATTTCTATCATTGGACAGCTTAGCGAATACAATCTTGAAATCTTCAACCGCTGGGGTACTGAAGTGTTTAAATCGACCAGCATTTCGGACTCCTGGGATGGTAAAATAAACGGCGACAATGCCAGCGCAGGAACTTATTATTATCTGCTGAAGTTTAAAAGTTCCTGTTTCAAAACAACAATGACGGAAAAAGGATTTCTTACCTTGTTGCGCTAATTCAGTATGGCCGAACCCAATTATTCGAAATTCCGTTTACAATCTTCTTCTGCGACAACGGTGGTGAGCCTTTCCCTGGTTCTCTTTATGCTCGGCCTGGTGGGACTCATTGTTCTCAATACGAAAAAAATCGCCGATCATTTTAAAGAGACGATCGGATTTCAGCTTATCCTTACCGATGCGGCCAGGGATGCAGACATCAGCAAGCTTCAGAAAACAATGGATGCTGAAAGTTTTATAAAATCAACCCGATTCATTTCAAAAGAAGATGCTGCCAGGTCGCTTCAGCAGGATCTGGGAGAGGATTTTGTTTCCTTTATCGGCTACAATCCGCTTAAATCATCCATTGATGTGCGGTTAAGAGCTGATTATGCTACTCCCGACAGCCTGATTTGGATTGAAAAGCAGCTTTTGCAGAATAAAATTGTTAAAGAGGTGCTTTATCCCAAGGCCCTTGTGAGCAGCATGAATGAAAACATGCGGAAACTTGCTCTTTTTATACTCAGCTTCAGCGCTATTCTCATGGTCATTGCACTTGCCCTGATCAACAATACCATTCGTCTGTCCATTTATTCGAAACGTTTTATTATCAAGACCATGCAGCTGGTGGGTGCAACTCAGGGGTTTATTCGTTTGCCGTTTATCCTCAAAGGCATCCGCCAGGGAATATACGGTGCTCTTGTGGCTATTGTTCTGCTTATCGGCCTGTTGTACTTTGCCCAGAAACAAATGCCTGAATTAATAGTGGTACAGGATGTGCAATTACTGGCCGCGTTATTTACAATTGTAATAGTACTGGGTATTGCCATTGGTGCGATAAGTACCTCCCTGGCTGTGCGCAAATACCTTCGCTCCCGCACCAGTGAGCTGTATTACTGAACAGTCGGTAATTTTTTATTACTTTTACGACATGGTTAACGGAAAAAAGAAGGATTTGCTTTCGGGAAAGTAAATTAC
>JABDFU010000008.1:66418-66802 GCA_013286385.1 Bacteroidota bacterium | reverse complement strand
CTTTTTACATATCCCAACTCACCAATCGGGTTGCCTCGGCAGCCAATGTCGAGTTTCATGCACGTATCATCGCTCAAAAATACATTCAGCGTGAATTGATTCGCATATCCTCCGAAACCATACGGGATGCCTACGAAGAAACCTCTGACGTCTTTGATTTGCTGGACAAGGCCGAAGGAAACCTCTATCAGGTGGCTTCGGGAAACATCCGTAAAAATTACGACAACATGAGCTCCCTGATCAAGCAGGCCATGGATCAGATCGACGCCGCCCGGAATCAGAAAACAGGTGTAACAGGAATTGAAAGCGGATTTACAGATCTTGACCGGGTAACCTCTGGCTGGCAAAAATCAGATCTGGTTATTATTGCCGCCCGCCCCGCCA
>JABDFU010000008.1:60631-66408 GCA_013286385.1 Bacteroidota bacterium | reverse complement strand
GTGCTTTCCATGGCCAGAAACGCCGCAGTGGATTTTGGCAGACCGGTAGCCGTATTTTCCCTGGAAATGGCCTCCGTGCAATTGGTCAATCGTTTGATTGCAAGCGAGGCCGAAATTTCAGCTGAAAAACTGAAAAAAGGCCAGCTCGAAGAATACGAGTTCCAGCAACTGAATTCGAAAATACACAAACTGGCAGACGCTCCTATTTTTATTGACGATACGCCCGCCCTCTCCATATTTGAACTACGCGCAAAAGCCCGTCGCTTAAAGCAACAGAACAACATCAGCCTGATCATCGTCGATTACCTTCAGCTGATGCAATCAGGATCTGAAAACAGCCGTGGAAACCGCGAACAGGAAATCTCTGCCATTTCCCGTTCCCTGAAAAGCCTTGCCAAAGAACTGGAGATTCCCGTTCTGGCCCTCTCCCAGTTAAGCCGGGCCGTTGAAACCCGTGGTGGTGACAAAAAGCCCCAGCTCTCTGACTTGCGCGAATCCGGTGCCATCGAACAGGATGCCGATATGGTATTATTTATTCACCGCCCCGAATACTATGGATTGACCGAAGATGCATCGGGAAACCCCACCACCGGCGTGGCCGAAATCATCATTGCCAAACACCGGAATGGTCCTACCGGAAGCATCAACCTTAAGTTTATCGATCGCCTGGCAAAATTCACAGATATGGATTCAGGCAACTTCTCGGGAGGCTACGATGCCGCAGCCGGCATCAGTCCCAGCAATGACTTCAGCCCGCCTCCGATCAATACCATTACCCGGGGATCCAAGATGAACGACATCGAAGAGGAACCGTTTTAGGTCTTCTCCTTAAACCTCGAAAACGATATCGCCGCCAGCACACACAGTACCGCGCCAAACACCCCGTTCAGCCTTAATCCCAGATCATTTCCCGGATCCTTTCCGAAAACAGTCAGCACAATAAACAACGACATCCCCAGTGTTTGCCCCAGTTTAACTACGAAATATTTTACCGCAAAATACAAGCCTTCCCTGTTTTCACCGGTCAATACTGCTTCGTCATGTGCGATCTCAGCCAGAATGGCCGTAGGCAAAATGCCTAAGGAAGCCAGTGGGAAAGCTGTAAAAATTGCCAGCAGATAGATTTCAACTTCTGGACTGCCGGGCAGTATTCCCAGAAAATAAACAAACACAAAAATTACGGCAAGCATCAAAAAGGAAAACAGAACGACCTTTTTCTTTCCGTATTTATGTGCCAGTAAATTAACCAGGGGGTAAAAAAGCAGGGAAACCCCAACCATAGTGGCCATGAGTTTAACCCCCATGGATTCGGGAAGACTACACAATACTTTCAAAAAATAAAGCAGGCCGCTGGTGATAATGTATAGGGCCATGTAATAGGCAAAATCAGCCCCCAGGTAATACCTGAAATTACGGTTGGAAAAGGTCTGCTTCATTGCCGTTAACAGCGGCAATGAAGAGGGATGGGACCGGCAGTATTTCTTTTCATCAATAAAGAGTATGGGAATAAGCATGAATACGGCTGCAAGTGCCGCCAGGCTCCAGATAGCATATTGGAGGGCCTGCATCCTCAGTTCTAAATTCATAACCTGTTGAAAAAAATCAGCGATATTATTGACGGAGGCAGAAAGCACGATGCCGATTACAAATCCCACCTGCTGAAAAGAGGACAGCCGTACTTTGTCTGCAGAAGTATGGGCCAGTTCAGGCAAAAGTGCATTGTATGGGATAATATAGGTCGTGGCGGAAAAAAAGAACAGCATCAATGTAAAAATAAGCCAGTAGGCATTTCCAATGGATTGCGAATTGTCAAACGGATAAAAAACAAGACAGCAAAATACCGCAGCCGGTATAAAGCTGGAAAGCATAAAAGGGATGCGTCTTCCCAGTCTTGTTGAACTGCGATCGGTCCATTGTCCGATAAAAGGGTCGTAGAAGGCATCGAGCAGTCTTCCGGAGGAAGTAATAATCGCCAGTAAATTGAAAATACCGAGTATAACAAAAGAGGGCAGCAGTACAAATAATCCGGAGTTTGAAGGAGGCAGGTAAAAATACGCAAGCATTACGCCAATGATATTGACCAGTATGCTCCAGCCCATCATACCGAACGTATAGGCGATCTGTAAACGCAGTGGTAATCTTGGAAGGCTCATTAAATCTTTACCCCAATCACCAGAATATCATCCACCTGTTCATGTACACCGCCCTTCCAGGCCTCTATAGACTTGTCGAGCATGTTTTTTTGCTCTTCAACAGGCAACTTGTGAATTTTAAGAATCAGCTCGTCAAACTTCTTCACCATAAATTTTTTACCGTTCGGGCCTCCAAACTGATCAGAGAATCCGTCCGAGAAAATATAGATCGCATCCCCCTTCTGGAGCTGTAACTTATGATTGGTGAATTTCTTTTTGTCTTCGTCCACAAAAAATCCGATCGGGAATTTATTCGCTTTTATTTGCTGCATAGCTCCGTCCCTTAAAATGTACAGCGGATTAAACGCACCCGAATACTGAAGTTCCAGTGTCTTGAAATCGATGGTGCAAATGGCAATATCCATACCGTCCTTGGTGGATGTTTCGTCAATGCCCTGATGCAGGGTTTCGGCAACTCCTTTGTTTACCTGATCGAGAATAGAAGCCGGCTCTACGTGACTGGTGTTGTTCAGTACATGTTTGAGCAGGTTGTGGCCCACAATAGACATAAAGGCTCCGGGCACGCCATGACCCGTACAGTCAACCGCGGCAAAAATGGTCTTGCCTTCTTTCTGAGAAACCCAGTAAAAATCCCCGCTGACAATATCCTTGGGTTTAAATAAAACAAAAGAATTGGGCAACACCTTCTTCATGTAGGAATCCGGGGGCAAAATAGCGTCCTGAAGGCGCTTGGCGTAGCGTATGCTGTCTGTTACATGTTTGTAAAGTACCTCCAGCTTTTCATTTTGCTTGCCGATTTCCTCCTTCTGACGAACCACTTCTTCGGTACGCTCAATAACCTTTGCTTCGAGTACCTGCTCGTTGGTGTGAAGGTCTTCACGCATTTTCAACAAGGCAAGTCCCAAAGAATCTTCATCACTAAGCGGCTTATAGGCCGAGAAAAAATTACCACTGCCCACTTCTTTTGCAAACTGCGTAGTGCCCTCCATCCCGTCAATCAGATTATTCAGGGCATCTGACATTTCCCCGATCTCGTCATTTCTGGGCTTAATCCTGAATTTCGGCAGCAAGCCCTTACCCATGGAAAGCAGCATACTTTTCAGTTCCTGGATGGGTTTTACAATTGAACGAACGGTAAAAAAAGCAATCAGAACGCCTCCTATGAGCAAGGCGATAGCTACCCAGCGCACGATGGTCTGAAGAAATGAAAAAGAAGCCAGCATATCGTCGCTTATTTTTCTCGAGTTTTTTCGCTCAATATCAATGAGCTTTCCCAATTCCTTAATGGCATTTTTGGTACCCTGATCAATTTCATTTTCCTCCACTGAATTCTGAGCAGTCAGAAGTATGCTGGCGTCATTATAGGATTCGAATGAATTGAGCGAATTGATGATGACCTCGTGATTCGCTTTCAGATCATCGGTAATTTTAAATATGCGGATCAGGGCATCCTGTTCTTCCTTATCCCATTTGGTTGATATCCCAAGCAATTCCTGTTTAAGTTTAGGATAGGAATCATTAATCAGTGTTCGCAACTCTCTTTTTTCTGCGACTTCATTCCCGCATTGAAAATAAACCCATTTCAGAATGAGCATCTTCGAACGCACCAACATCAGGTTGAATGTTTCTAATTTACTTACGGATGGAGCATATACATCATTGATCTTATCATTGATTTTACGGCTTTCATCAATGGTCAGCTGGGTCACAACAAACGCACTCATGGTCAGCAAAATCAGGATAGCGAAACCTATGCCTATTTTTCTTCCTATGGAAAATCTGAATTTCATATGCTGATTCAATTTCTTAGTCCGGTTATTTTTTGTCTGCATCCAAATCCTCAGAAAGCTTCTTGAATTGCTGAGACTTGTCATTATCGTGCAGGCTGTAATAAATACCGGACAAACCGATAAGCGTTTCTTTACGGCGGGGATTCAACTGGTAGGCTTTTTCCATGTAGGGCAACGATTTTTTAAACCAGACCAGCGCTTCGTCCTGTATTTCATTTAAGGTACTCAGATCAAAATCATAATCAAGCTTGTTCATGATTAGGCTCACAGCCTGGTTGTAGTAAATGATGCCCATGTTGTAATTGGCAGAAACATTGGATGGTTCAGCTATCAGCACCTTGTTGTAGGCATCTTCCGCCAGACTTAAAAAAGCAGTGTTCTTTTTAGGGTTTTTCTCATAAACGCCCTGAAAATAAGAGCCCATAAAACCGAAATAATAAGCCTGAAGAGAATCAATATTGGCGCTGGGGCGAAGGTACTTGACCAGTTTTTTCTGAAGTTCCAGACATTCCAGTGAGACCCTGTAATGAACGGTATCCATTTCCTCAGCGAAGGTGTTGTTGGCGCTTGCAGAAACACTCCTCAGTATTTTCAAATTATTTTCTTTCATTTCAGCGGCTGTATCAAGCTCAATGGAACGCTTGCAGGATCTATAGGATTCCTCCAAAAAAGAGGGTTTTTTATCGGCAAGTGACTGCCTTTTAAATAGTTCACGGTAGATGTATCCCCTCACATACCAGGTCTGAGGATCGTTCATGGTTTCAGAATGTTTTGAAGCGGCATCCACAAGAATGCGTGCGCTGTCGAGGTTGTTTTTGTCAGGCTGGGTGTATTGATAAGCCAGCCTGAGCTTATCCAACTGGGCGTTTGCTAAACCTGTACACAGTACAAGTAAAAGAAAAAATAGATGTTTTCTAAACATAGTGCGCATTTTATTACACTTATTCAACCAGTGTACCGAGCTTCATTAAATTGGAATTTATTTTCAGTTTATACCGCTCGGCATTCGACTTGTTAATTTCAAATGCCTGCTTATTGTCTTTGATGATAAAATTAATGGCCGAACCCTGCCTGGCCAAACCTTGTTTTTCGGTAACGATCAGGGTGCTGCTTCCTCTGACTTTATTGATGACTTCATTGAGCATTCCTGAACTTTCCAACGGGATAAATACGATATGCGAGTGATCGAGGCTGCTGACAGAGGATACGCTTTTGACTGAAATTTGCTGGGCACCCACCATCTTCTGAGCCATTTTTCCCAATTCAGAAAGCAAAGAGGAGTTGTTACCGATAACCGTCACGACAAAACTACCGCTCTTCCAGTCCTCAGGCCACTCTACATATTTGGAGAAATTATAAAGGTAAACGGCCTTAATTTTGGCATTCGTGTCTTCTTTAGGTTCAGCCACTGTCGCAGAAAGACAAAGCGCTGCCAGACCCAAAACAGGCAAAAAATACCTCACATTTTTTAAATAGCGTTTCACCAACAGATACTACGAATTTTAAGGGTTTCCCTACTCACCAAATATAGGAATTTTTAAAATAAAACAGGCTGCATTTATACATGCAGCCTGCTTCATCACAAAATCCTGTAACCAATAAAATTATTCCATCTGAATCATCTTAAACGGTACATTGATAATAGCCTGATAATCTTCTCCGGCTTCCAGCATATCCTCATCATCTTCTTCATAGTGCCAGTTGATGGTAACCGCGCTGCCTCCTTTGTGAATGGCTTCGAGTTTTTTAAATACATCCAGAATGCACTTTGACGAACTGGTGTTAAAATACTCCAGCTGAATGTTCACATTCGTTGCAGGCTGAGGCTTACCGG
>JABDFU010000008.1:12624-60621 GCA_013286385.1 Bacteroidota bacterium | reverse complement strand
CGAGAGAATCTACAAGAGGCTTATAAAATTCAATCGAATTTTCTGGTATCGACCTGCCCTTAATTTCCAAAAAACCTTTGTCTGTGTCAAAGTTAATGGTTGGTGTCTTTGGGCTTCCTTCAATGGCTATTTTTTCCATAATGTTATGATTGTGCGATTTTAATGTTCAATGTAAAAAATGATAAGGCCTCATCAACCGGCATAAAGTTATAATTCAGTTTTTGTCCCGTTTTCCGGGCAATATCAATCATTCCCAGTCCTCCCCCACCTTTATCCGACATCATGCCGTTGTCGAGTACCTGCTTGTAATAATCTTTCAACTCTTCCTTTGAAAGGGTATTGATATGGTCCAGCCTGGCTTTTAAAGAAGCCACATTCGGATTCTGTATATAGTTTCCGGTAATGATATTGTACTGACTGTCCACCTTGCCTATCATGAAAATAGCCGCTCTGATGCGGTTGCTGTTATCCGTTGTTTGCTGCTCGTCCATATGGTGGTACAGATTTTGCAGACATTCGACCAGAACATTGTAAACTTTCTTCTTAATCTTGGGTTCCTCCTGCATGTTATCGAGCTTTGACTCCATAATCTGCAAAATCGAGGTCAGCAATTCTGATGTGATATCCCCTTTGAATGAGAGCATAATATTATTACGCTCCATCCGGTTGTAAAAATCATAGATATCTAACATCATAGCACCAATGCTTTGCTAAAACAATGCGACAAATATATAAAAGGTTGGATAAAAAACAATAAAAAATCAGTTTAATCGGTCTGGAAGATAAAAGTACTTCCATTCATGGTAAGAGAGACGTAATTGTCGCAGTCGCCGGTATGGGCTCCGCCTGAATTAACCGAATAATCAATAATCCGTTGGGACAATCCGCTGGGGCTAATGGCGACAGTTCCGCTGCAGATCCAGGGGCAGGTCTTGTATTTTATCAGGGCAGTCCTGATCACGGAAGTATAGCTTAAGTTAGCACTGCTAACTCCGTTGGCACTGCCGGTCACCTGAACAAATTCATTGAGTTTTCCTGAATTAAAGAAAGTAAATGTGCGTTGACACGACCACTTCAGTGTTGCCCCTGAATAAACGCAAATTCCGTTGTTTACAGTGCAGGTAAGAACGCTGTCATTCTTTGAAATAACAATTGAATCAGCACTGTACGCAGCACCGTTGGAGGAGTAATTAACAAAACTGTCAATTTTCAGTTTAGAAGGATAAAAGCTTACCCATGCCGAACTCAACAGCATAGACAGTCTTCCTTTACGGGTACGTCCGTCAATATCCAAAGTCCCGCTTGGAAGCGGACTTCCGGTAGCGTCCCTGTCAAAATCAAACCAGATTCTGCGGGGCCAGAGGGATCCGGCAATGGCTGAGTCAATGTAGATATAGGGGCCATTTGCACTGGCCAGCTTACTACCGCTAATCCCTTTGGTTGAAACTGCTCTTGAATTGGTAGACGGCACAACGGCTGTAAATTCGGCCTCTGCAACTGCATTGTCGGTGCTCGAGGCTGTTTCTGTGTCAACGGCTGGCTTTTTGCAGGAATAAAATACTGAGCCAAAAAGCATGCAGGCAAAGACTAAAAAACGCAAACCCTTTTTCATGGTAAACCGGGTATAGGACTGTTTCACCTAGTAAATATAAATTAAAATTTGCACATTTGACAATGAAGCCGTTTTTACTGGTGCTGATCGTCTGTGCAAACCTTTCCCTCCATTCCATTCAGGCCCAGACCCCGTTCAACGCATTCCTGGAGTCCTCCGCAACCTATAATAAAACAAGATATTCCGGAGTGTTAATCGGGACAGGGCTGGCTTATTCAGTATCCATGACCTTGTTGTATCAGACCTGGTACAAAAAATTTCCGAAATCGAAATTCCATTTTTTTAATGACAACGGAGAATGGTTTCAGATGGATAAACTGGGCCATGCGACCACCGCCTACAACGTAGCCTACGGATGCTACAGCCTTTTCCGCTGGTCGGGAAAAAGCAACAGCCAGGCCAGCTGGGGAGGCGCTTCTGTGGCAATGCTGTTTCTGACCAGCATCGAAGTATTTGACGGATTTTCGGATGCCTGGGGATTTTCCTGGGGTGATATGGCCGCCAACGTGGCCGGAAGTGCCCTGTTTGCAGGACAGCAATTGGGGTACGGGGAACAAAAATTTTCTCTTAAAATCGGCTGGAACAGAAGCATTTATTCAGAATACCGCCCTGACCTCCTGGGTGAGAATACCGCCCAGCAGCTCCTGAAGGATTACAACGGACAGCAGATCTGGCTGTCCTGCAATATTGCCTCCGTACTTCCGGTGGGAAAGGATTTCCCGAAATGGCTCGACATAGCTGCCGGACAAAGTGTTTCAGGACTTCTCGGAGCAAGGGAGAATCCCGAACTGAAAGACAAATACGGAAAAGAAATTAAATTTGAACGGCGCCGCAGATGGTTCATCGGAGCGGATGTCGATTTTACAAGGATACCAACCAACATCCCCGCTCTTCCCCCAGCATTTCAACTCATCAACTGTTTCAAGATACCTTCTCCTTCCATCGAATTCAGTCCGAAACACAAAACCAGGTTCAACGTTTTTTTTGTAGGGCCCTGAAAAACTTACAATACTCAGCCAGTCCACAGGCGCTGCATTTGGGCTGACGTGCAAGGCAAATGTAGCGTCCGTGCAAAATAAGCCAGTGATGGGCGATAGCTCTGAGATTTTCAGGAATGTGCCGGAGCAGCTGGCGTTCTGTTTCCAGCGGAGTTGTTGCGTTAACGGTCAATCCCAGCCGGGCCGAGACCCGAAAAACATGCGTGTCAACCGCCAGTGCAGGTTTATCATAAACAACCGAAGCGATAACATTGGCAGTCTTGCGCCCCACGCCGGGTAACTTCTGGAGCAATTCGATGTCGCTGGGGACAATCCCCTTGAACTCATTCACCAGCATATGAGCCATACCGACCAGGTGTTTGGCTTTGCTATTGGGGTAGTTGACGCTTTTGATATAGTGCAAGATCTCATCAGAAGAGGCTGCTGCCATTACTTCAGCAGCCGGAAAGGCTTGGAACAGCGCCGGAGTAACCATATTTACCCGCTTGTCAGTACATTGGGCAGATAAGATAACGGCTACCAGAAGCTCGTAGGGATCAGAATACGTTAACTCCGTTTTTGCAAGGGGCTGGTTTTTCTGAAACCAGCCAAGTACAGCCTCATATCGCTCTTTGATTGTCATAATCAGTACCGGATGATTTCCAGAAGCTTTTTTTCAAACCGGTCCTTCGGCAAAAAACTCTTCTCCAGATCGGCGTTCATCGGTACAGCCGTGTCCAGGCTTGCGCAGCGGGTTACGGGTGCATCCAGGTATTCAAAACAGTTCTCCGTGATCAGTGCAGACAGCTCCCCTCCGATCCCGCCCGTAAGCGTATCTTCGTGTAAAATCAGAGCGCGGCCGGTTTTTTTTACCGACCGCTGAATACAGTCTATGTCTAAAGGCGCAAGACAGCGAAGATCAATTAAGTCAGCAGAAATTTCGGGGTGTTTATCCAATATTTCCATCGCCCAATGCACTCCCAATCCGTAAGAGATGATGCTTACTGACGTCCCCTCCCTGAGCAGACTGGCCTTTCCCAGTTCCAGCGTATAATAGTCCTCAGGCACATCCTGGGTAATGCTCCGGTAAAGCGCTTTATGCTCAAAAAACAAAACCGGGTTGCTGTCTTCAAAAGCCGCCAGCAAAAGTCCCTTGGCATCGTACGGAAAGGCCGGGTATATCACTTTTAATCCGGGGGTATGAAAAAACCAGGCTTCGTTACTCTGTGAGTGAAATGGACCTGCTCCTACTCCTGCCCCTGTGGGCATGCGTATAACGACATCGGCAGGTTGCCCCCAGCGGTAATGCGATTTGGCAAGGTTGTTTACAATCTGCGTCATACCTTCTGTCACAAAATCGGCAAATTGCATTTCGACCATGGCCTTGTAACCATTGATCGAGAGGCCAAATCCGGCTCCGATTATGGCTGATTCGCACAAGGGTGTATTCCGCACCCTTTCTTTTCCAAACCTTTCCAGAAGTCCTTCCGTCACTTTAAAGACCCCTCCGTAACCGGCAATATCCTGCCCCATCAGTACCAGGTTGGAATGCTTTTCCATGGCCTGATTCAACCCGTCTGAAATCGCATCCACCAGTCGCTTACTGCTCTTCCCGTCAGATGCCGGCTGTTGTGGACTATTTGCAAAAGCCGCATACATATCACTTTGTTCAAGCTCAGAATCCGGCAAAGGTAGCTTTTCAGCAAAGCTTAGTTCCCAGGCGCTTTCAATTTCTGTTTTAATTTCCTTACTGAAGACCGAAATTTTTTCCTCATCAAGAATCTTTTCGTCCAGCAGAAATTGCTGATAGGTAAGTACGGGATCTTTTTTACCCCAGGCCTGCAGCAATGCCGGCGGTACGTATTTGGTTCCTGAGGCTTCCTCATGTCCGCGCATACGAAAAGTGAGCAATTCAACCAACACCGGACGTGGACTTTCCCGAAGGGACTCAACTAATTTACGGATACCGTTGTACACTTCCAGAACATTATTCCCGTCCAGCTGAACAGCTTCAATGCCGTAGCCTATAGCTTTATCAACGAATTGCCTGCATCTGAATTGTTCGCCGGATGGGGTGGACAAACCGTAACCATTGTTTTCGACCACAAAAAGTACCGGAAGATCCCAGACTGCCGCAACGTTAATGCTTTCATGAAAATCCCCTTCGCTGGCACCACCATCACCGGTAAATACAGCGGTGATGTTTTTGTTTTTTTTCAACAGGTTGGCCAGAGCTATTCCGTCTGCTATCCCCATCTGAGGTCCCAGGTGAGAAATCATTCCAATGATTTTATAATCCAGGGTACCGAAGTGAAACGAACGATCCCTTCCTTTGGTAAATCCCGAAGGTTTCCCCTGAAATTGAGAAAACAGCCTGTTGAGCGGAATGTTTCTGGAGGTAAAAACACCCAAATTTCGGTGCATGGGCAACAACCAATCGTCCTTTTCAAACGCCATTGTAATGCCCACCGAGCCAGCCTCCTGACCGATTCCCGAAAACCATTTTGCAATCCGGCCCTGACGAAGCAATAAGAGCATCTTCTCCTCGACCATCCTGGGTTTCAGCAGAGCTTTATAGAGATCCAGCAGGATTTTTTCAGAATGGGTCCCTCTGTTGAATTGCATGCCGGTAAATTTAGTAAATTGCTTAATGAAAATTGAACATCTGGCAGTTTACCTGATATTCGCGGCCGCCTGCCTATACATCGGGCTGCGCTATTTTAATTTCCGCAAAAAGAAAAGCTGCACGAAGGGTTGCGGGTCATGTGAGGACACAAAAAAGGGTCTTGAAAGTCAAGACCCTTTTTAGGTTTTCAGCCGAAAAAAATTATTTTTTCTTTTCGTCTTTTTTCAGGTCTCCGGCAGCAGCTGTTGAATCAGTCTTTGCTTTGTCGGCTGTGCTTGCAGAATCCATCTTTGCTTTTGCAGCATTTGCCATGGAAGCTTTTTGAACCGAGTCAGCCATAGCAGTGGAATCTGCTTTTTTCTTGTCCATAGCCTTCTTTTCATCTTCGCCTGGACCACATGCAACGATTGCAAGCAAGCCTGCAAAAGCTAAAATACTAAGGGACTTTTTCATTTTCTTGTTTGAGTTTTTAGTTTAATCAGGGCAAAGTTATCTTAATCTGTTTACATAAATCGTTGAAATACAAGTATTTTTCAATAATCACCTGTTCATATCCCTGGTTTTGGGAAAAAATACCTAATTATGCAGCGGAGGATGAAAAAACAATCGGCCGCAAAAAAAAAGGTAAAAAACACATACAACTATCAGCTGCTGCTTATCGGCCTGCTGGTTTCAGCCCTTTATGTACGAACTACCCATTTCGATTTTGTCGGTCTGGATGACAACATACTCATCAAAGCCAATTACAAGTACATAAAAAATATCGGAAACTTTTTTTCAGCTTTCTCCCATGATGTTTTTTACAACCCCACCAGCCCTTCTTCTTCAAGCGGATTTTACTATCGTCCCCTCGTTACGGTTTCCTTAATGATTGACGCCCAGTTTAGCAATCAGAATCCGGGTTTTTACCACTTTACCAATATTTTGATACACCTGTTTTGTTGCCTCTTGTTAGTTCGGTTTTTGTTGGTCTACGGCTACTCTTCCCAACTGGCTTTTCTGGGTGGTCTTATCCTGGCCGTTCACCCTATGCTTTCTCAGGCTGTAGGCTGGATACCCGGAAGAAACGACTCCATGCTGACCCTTTGTATTCTTGCGAGTCTGATCTTTTATAAAAACTACGTTGACACGGGCAACACCAAACGGCTGTTTCTTCATCTGCTATTCTTTTTGTCTGCGCTCTTTACAAAGGAAACGGCCATTTTTCTTCCCATTGTAAGTTTTTTCTGGTATTTCTTGATTCACCTTCCTCAGGATAAGATTCAGGTTAAATTCAGGGAAAAAAATTTTGTCAGAACACTGGCGGGTTACCTGGTTATTGGCTTGATCTGGTTTTTTATGCGCAAGCACGTGGTTGCGGCTACACAGGCTGACCTGTCACCGGCTCATCTGTTACAGACCTTTATTTCAAACTTTCCTGTCTATTTTCAGTTACTTCAGAAAATGATTTTCCCCTATAATTTATCCATCATGTCGGTGGCAGCTGACACGAACTACCTCATTGCTTTGCCGCTTATTGCGCTGGTCATTTTGCTCCTTGTCTTTAGCAAAGGAAAAAGTAAAGCGGCTTTGTTATGGGGATTTGCCTGGTTCAATGTCTTTTTACTCCCGAGTTTTCTGGTCCCCATTCTGACCGGATTTGAACACCGCGCTTATCTTCCGATGATCGGGTTTTTGCTCATGTTGTTTGAAATCGATTTTATGAAGAATCTGGATTTCAGGAAAAAACCGGCCCTGGTGGCTGTAATCGCTGCGATTCTGATTTTTTCCCTGGTCAATACCAGCCAGACAGGCGCCTTTGCCAATAATTTCAGGTTCTGGGAAAAAGCGTCCGAAAATTCTCCCCACTCGGCACTTGCCAAATTAAATTATGGGGCAGCCCTGGTTCAGCAGGGAAGGAAGGAAGATGCCCTTAGAACGTATTGGGAAGGATTAAAAATCAACCCGAATGAACCGATGATACACAACAACATCGCAGTCGTTTATACTGGTGTACAACAGTTCGACTCCGCAAAAAAAGAATTTGCAGAAGAAATCAGGGTGAATCCTGCCTATGCCGATGCCTATTACAACCTTGGTGTTACGTATGAAAAACTTAGGGACACCGCTCAAATGATTTCCAATTGGCAGAAGGCTCTTGAAATTAACCCGCATCAACAGCTGGCCCGAAGAGCCCTGGAGAAAGCCACTCACCCTCCGGGTATTCGGTAGACTTGCTTTAGCAAAGCTTAAAAAGCCCAAGTCTCTTTAAATAAAAAACCCGGTCTGTAAACCGGGCTTTTAAAATCAGGAAAGAAAAAATTATTTCTTTTTTCCGCCTTTTTTTCCGCCTTCTTCTGCTTTTGCAACAGAATCAGCTTTTGCTTTCTCAACAGCAGCAGTAGAATCAGCTTTTGCCTTTTCTTTTGCAGCCATTACATTTGCAACTGAATCAGCTTTTGCTTTCTCAACAGCAGCAATTGAATCTGTTTTTTTCTTTTCCGCAGCAGCTTTTTCTTCAGCGCTTGGACCACACGCAACGAATGTTACCATTCCTGCTAATGCAACTAGTGTAAGTACTTTTTTCATTGGTTTTAATTGTTTTTGGTTAACCGGCGGCAAAGTTAAGTATTTTTATATATTCACCAAATTTTAAATTAAAGTACATTTACCTGCTGAAAGTACATTTACTGGTTGAAAAAATTAGACAAATACATTCTCCTGAAGTTTCTTGGGACGTTTTTTCTGTCTATCTCACTGATCAACATTATTGTAATCATTTTCGATATTTCAGAGAAAATCGAAAGTTTTGTCAGCAAAAAAGCTCCATTACATGCCATTATTTTTGATTACTACATCAATTTTATTCCTTATTTCATAAACCTTTTCAGTCCTCTTTTTACCTTCATTGCGGTTATTTTTTTTACCTCCCGCATGGCTGCCCGGTCAGAAATCGTAGCTGTTCTCAGCAGCGGCATCAGTTTCTGGCGCATGCTTTTCCCTTATATGCTGGCCTCCCTTATTATAGCTTCCAGTTCTCTCATACTGAATAGCTACATTATCCCGTATGCCAATAAAAAAAGGCAAGCATTTGAAGATCAGTACGTTAATGGTAAATACCACCACGACAAGTGGAACATTCACCTTCAGATTGAACCCCGAACTTTTGTGTACATCGAACACTATGACAACGATCAGAATTATGCCCCAAAATTCTCCATGGAAAAAATAAAAAACAATCAACTGAGTTTCAAATTATTGTCGGATGGAATAAAATGGGACAGCAGTAAGGGCAAATGGCAAATTCAAAACTATGTAATCCGAAGAATCAACGGGGATAAAGAACAGCTTATTAAAGGTAAAACCCTCGACACGGTAATAGCCATGAAACCATCTGACTTTGGGCGGAAAGCCAGCAACATTGAAACGATGACCAGCCCACGCCTGAGCAAATACATTCGTGACGAAAAAGAAAAGGGAACCCCTAATATTGAGCTTTTTGAAATAGAAAAATACAAACGGATTGCATTGCCTTTTTCCACCTTTATCCTTACACTTATCGGAGTGTCCCTGAGCAGCCGAAAAGTCAGAGGTGGAATAGGCATGCACATAGGCGTGGGACTTGTAATAAGCTTTTCCTACATTTTATTTTTACAGGTTTCGTCAACATTTGCATCCAGTGGACAGACCACTCCCTTCATTGCAGTTTGGCTCCCCAACCTGATGTACAGTTTTCTTGCGGTCTACCTCCTTCTAAAAGCTCCCAAATGATAAAAACAATAAAAAAATACTGGGATGAAAAACCCCTGTTGCTGATCCTGATTGCAGCCGCCTTTTTCAGATTGCTTGCAGCCGTGTTTTCAAAAGGATACGGAATGCATGATGACCATTTTCTGGTGATTGAGATTGCACAGTCCTGGGTTGACCGCTGTTACGAAAACTGGCTGCCCTTTGACGGATCCAGCATCACCTATCCCAGCGGACACAGCCTTTTCTATCCGGGGCTTCACTTTTTACTTTTTCGTTTACTGGAGCACTGGAATGTACTTGACCCTCAGGTAAAAATGCTGTATGTGCGCTTACTCCATGCGCTTTTTTCATTGCTTACGGTCTATTACGCCTACCGTATTGCCGGGTTTTACTCGGGAGTTAAAGTTGCCCGGTCGGTAGGAATTATTCTTGCCCTGCTTTGGTTTATGCCTATGCTGAGTGTACGGAATCTGGTTGAAGTGGTTTGTGTTCCCTTTTTGCTTATTCCGACCTGGTTCATCGTTAAAAATAAAAAAACAGAACTTTTTTCCCTGTATTTTTTTGCCGGCTTAATTGCCGGCATCGCTTTTTCCATTCGCTTTCAAAGTTCCCTTTTTATAACAGGAATGGGTCTTGTTTTACTTTTTGAAAAAAGGTGGAAAGCGATCTTTGCTTTTGCAACAGGGGTGGTAATCACCGTTGGACTAATACAGGGACTTACCGATTTCATTATCTGGAAAAGACCTTTGGCAGAGTTTATGGAATATGTTCATTTCAACGCGACCCATCCGAATGATTTTGTAACCCATGGATGGGAAACATACCCCCTGTTGATCAGCTGCATCATACTGCCGCCTATCGGTCTTTTCTTTTGGTTCGGATACTTCAGAAACTGGAGAAAGCAACTTATACTTTTCCTTCCTTCGTTCCTGTTTTTCATTTTTCACTCTTCGTTTCCCAACAAACAGGAGCGTTTTATTTTTCCGTTTATTCCGTTTTTTATTCTTCTGGGTTCCATCGGATGGTCAGAATTCGTCAGCTCATCGGCCTTCTGGAATAAACGACGTACCCTGCTGAAGGCTTGCTGGATATTTTTCTGGGCATTAAATACGGCGCCGTTACTTGTTATTTCAGTGGCCTATTCCAAACGAAACCGTGTCGAATCCATGACTTACCTTTCCCACAAAACCGTGCGCACGTTGTTGATTGACGACAGTAATAATGAAAGTATCATCATGCCTCCGCTGTTTTACATGCGCAAATTCCAAAGCAACGCCTGGGGCATCATTCCGGTAACCAAAAACCACGATGCAAAAGCGGCCTATACAGATGTGATGAGTCTGGACAAGACTAAATTTCCGAATTACGTGATTTTCTGGAGCGCTGAAAATATTGATTCCCGGGTGGACAGTCTGAAAAAATACTTTCCATCCCTGAAACCCGAAGCCGTTATCGAACCCGGACTGGTTGACAAAATTGTTCATTTCCTGAATCCGGTCAACGACAACCAGACCACCTACATTTACAGCATTGACGCAAAGGATTATGAAAAAAAATGACAACGGCTCGGGCTTCGTGTATTCGACGAATCCCGGTTTCTTTTCTCCCGGGGAGCAGGATCTGCGCATTCATCTTGATCGCAAAGGCGGAGGTAAAATGATCAGCAGAATCAGCGGATTCAAAGGAAGCGCAGAAAAAATCGAAGAACTCTGCAAACTCTTAAAACAAAAATGTGCCGTTGGAGGGGCCTGCAAGGAAGCCGAAATTATTCTCCAGGGCGATCACCGGGAAAAGCTGATGAAGCTTCTGGAAGGGATGGGATACGGGGTCAAGAAGTCAGGGGGATAATCAACTTACATTAACGAAGAATAGAGGTTTTCGTACATCGGCAAAATACGGGACAATTCGAATTTTTTTGCCTGCTCGTAGGCATTTTCCCTGAATTGTTTTAAACGGCTTTCGTCTTCAAGAAGGAACAGGGCATTCTTGGCCATATCCTCTATATCGCCTACATTACTAAGAAAACCAGAAAACCCCTGTTTGTTTACTTCAGAAATACCGCCCGTATTTGTTGAGATAACCGGCACTTTTGCAGCCATTGCTTCCAGTGCAGACAATCCGAAGCTTTCTGTTTCAGAGGTCAGCAAAAAAATATCGGCAAGCGGAAGAATCTTTTCAGGGCTGACTACTTTTCCCAACGAATGAATATCTCCGCAGGTATCCAGCTCCCTGCAAAGGCGCTGAATATTGCTACGTTCGGGACCGTCTCCGATCAAAATAAGTTTCGAAGGGATTTTCTTACGGATTTTGTCAAAAACCCTCAGCACATCTTCTACCCGCTTCACCTTTCTGAAATTAGAAATGTGAATTGCTATTTTTTCCCCATAAGGGGCATAGCTCAAACGTTGTTCAGGGATCAATTCAAATTTGTATTCCTCCAGATTTATAAAATTGGGGATAACCTGAATCTCTTTGATTATTTTAAAATAGGCATACGTGTCAGCCTTGAGACTTTCCGAAACTGCGGTAACAGCATCGCTCTGATTGATGGCAAAAGTAATCACCGGTTCGAAGGAGGCGTCTTTTCCCAGTAGCGTAATATCCGTTCCATGCAATGTGGTGATAACCGGGATGAAAATTCCCTGGGAAGCCAGAATTTGTTTGGCCATATAGGCAGCGGATGCGTGCGGTATGGCATAGTGCACGTGCAGCAGATCAAGTTTTTCATACTTCACAACATTCACCAGCATGCTGGAAAGCACCAGCTCATAAGGCTGGTATTCGAACAGGGGATAATCGGATACCCGTACCTCATGAAAAAACAGATTCTCCGAATAGGTATCCAGGCGAACCGGATGGCTATAGGTAATGAAATGCACCTTATGACCCTTTTTGGCAAGGGCGATGCCCAGCTCGGTGGCCACAACGCCACTTCCACCGAATGTAGGGTAACAGACAATTCCGATTTTCATCTGTACGTAAAAATACGAAACAAAAAAGAAACTTAGTGGAGGCCCGAATAGATAACGGCCTGGATTTTGCTCCGGATACCTTTTTTAGCCAGTTTATTAATATCCGCATTGGGGTACACCCGGTTGCAAAGAAATACATATACCAATTGCTTATCCGGATCTACCCAGGTTATGGTTCCTGTAAAACCGGTATGTCCGTAACTCAGCGGAGAAACACAGTCGCAAACCGGATTGTCCCTGGGATTTTGCAGATCGGGCTTATCAAAACCGATGGCTCTTCGGTTACCCGCGCAATACTGGCATCGGGTAAATTCATTGACAACAGAAGAATCAAGGTAACGCTCTCCGGCGTATTCTCCTTTCTGCAGGATCATTTGCATGAGCACAGCCAGGTCATTGGCATCCGAAAACAATCCGGCATGACCTCCCACTCCTCCAAGCATGGCAGCGCCCTGATCATGGACATCCCCTTGAATCAGTTGTTTGCGGAATTTGGTATCCAGTTCGGTAGGAACAATGCGGCTGAGATCAAACCGGTCCCTGGGCTTAAACCCCATTGTCGAAAGCCCCAGTGGCCGGTAAAAGGTTTTTGAAACATAGGCTTCCAGGGAGCAACCGCGGTTTTGCTCAATGATTTTTTTCAGAAAATAATACCCCAGGTCACTGTACTTGTAGGTACCAGCGCCTTTAACTTCAGAACTGATGATCATCTTGTAAATCGAATCCACATAATTTTTACAGATATATAAATTTTCTGCCACCCGAAGAGGGAAGGAATCGCACTTAAAAGTGTTGTAGATACCGGGCAGATAATCGAACCGTTCTGAATTTTTTTCCTTTTTCATCGTATGCATCCAAAAGGGAATCCAGTCTTTCAGTCCTGCCTGATGCGTCATCATTTCCCGGATTTGGATTCCTGATTTGTTACTGCCGGCCAGGCCTGCTAATCCCGGCAACAAATAGCCCAGACTGTCATCCAGACTGATTCTTTTTTCCTCCACCAGTTTCATTACAGAAGGTGTTGTTGCTGCAATTTTTGTAACAGAAGCCAGATCGTACAAATCGTCATTCCGGACAGCCTGCTTCCTGTCATAGGTATGGTATCCGAAGGACTTCCGGTAAATTACCTTACCGTCTTTTGCCACAGCGATCTGACAACCGGGATATATTTTTTCTTTTACACCCTCAAGCGCAATGCTGTCAATTTTGCGAAGAACAGAACCTGAAATGCCAGCTTCCTCCGGAATAGTATACCTGAAGCGGCCGATGGGTTTAATTTCAATTCCGATTCCCGCTTTGTAATCGACCGAAGGGCTGACCGGTAATTTACCATCTGCGCCTGTGGCTCCGAAAATAAGCTGGGCCGAAAGGCTCTCCGTCAGTTCATTGTCCTCATAGGAAATCAGAACAGCCTCTGCCAGTGAGAGGCTGTCCAGCTTCCCAAGCACATACGGATTGGCAGCTACATTTACAATGGTCTTGTTCTGGCGCATAATCGCGTTGAGAACCCGAAGTGACTCCGGAGTGAGCCCGAAATTTTTTGCAGGAAGATTATTGGTATTGTTGACCTGTATAATGACAAGATTGTATGCCTTGAGACAGTGAATAACAGAATCAGATTCCTGTGCCGAACCCGTTTTGTCCAGGCCAAAAAAATCTACAGGAGCATAATTCCCCAACATGGACTGAAATCCGTTACAGCCTTTATAGCCCAGAGACAGTGCCGCAATTTTAAGGGTATCAAGTCTGCGCAAGGGAATACGGTTGTTTTTGTTTTGCAAAACAGTCAGCGAAGCTTCAATCAGTTTTCTGTTAATCAGCTCAGCATTAGGAGTATTCAGATCCTTGTATAAGGACTTTAATTCAATCGGCTGATAGTGGTTCAACCCACACCATTGTTTGGCAAGTAAAATTTTCAAACACCTGCGGTCGATTTCTTCCTGCGTGATTTCTCCATTGGCAATGGCATTCTTGATTTCCTTCATCGCAACAGGTACATTCTCTGAAAAAAGCAAGACATCGTTTCCAGCCACAAGGGCTTTGACATCTACAACCCCTGGGTTAAAAAACTTGCTTACCCCTTTCATGTTCAGCGCATCTGTAAAAATCAGTCCCTTGAATCCCAGTTCAGTCTGCAGCAGCCCTGTCACAATTTTTTTTGAAAGAGTAGAGGCCGTATTGGCAGTCGTGTCAAGGGCAGGAACGGACAAATGAGCTACCATAAGGCTGCCCAATCCATTCTGAAAAAGCTGACGGTAAGGATAGAGGTCTACCGAATCGAGCTGAGCTCTCGAATGCGTGATCTCGGGCAGGGTTTTGTGGGAATCACTGTCGGTATCCCCGTGACCGGGGAAATGTTTTGCATTGGCAAGGACTCCGTTATCCTGCAAACCCCTCATATACATCATAGCCTTGTCCGCAACCTTATAGGTGTTCTCTCCGAAAGAGCGGTTACTGATAACCGGATTCAGCGGGTTGCTGTTGACATCAACTACCGGAGCCAGATTCACCTGAATTCCTATTCGTTTGCATTCTCTTGCAATTTCAGCCCCCATCTGGTAAATCAAACTGTCATTTTTTATCGCTCCCAATGACATCTGCCGGGGGAACTGCACCGTACTGTCCAGACGCATAGCAAGCCCCCATTCTGCATCCATAGCAATCAGCAGAGGAACCTGGGCCGCCTTTTGATAGGCATTGGTCAGTTTGGCCTCCCGCTGGGGTCCGCCCTGGAAAAAAATGAGACCGCCAATTTTGTACTGACGGATTAGTTTTCGAATCTCGTTGACATGTTTTTTATCCTTGTTTGAATACGCCGCAACCATGAACAGTTGAGCGATGCGTTCATCCGGAGTCAGGGTTTTTAAGACCGAATCGGCCCAATGGGTTTCCTTCATTTCATAAAAGGGAACCGAATGATCTGACTGCTGAACACCCGGCCGAACAGCCGGCTGAGCGCGAATCGGACTTCCCCAAAGGCAGAAAAAAGGTAAAAAAAAGAATAAAATACGTGTTGTTTTACCTGAAACCATTTATTAAAGTTATTCAATAGACCAACCTGCGAAGGGTACTCCCATTCAACTTATGAACCCCAATTTGTGAATTGCAGCAAATGGAAAAAGAGATTGGATTTATCGTTAATTTTACAATCAGGAAACAAAGTTACGACCAAGAAAAAAAACCTTGTCTGACATCATACAGCTTTTACCAGAATCCGTTGCCAATCAGATTGCGGCGGGAGAAGTTATTCAGCGGCCAGCCTCTGCCTTGAAAGAATTGCTGGAGAATGCTATTGATGCCGGAGCTTCAGCCATTTTAGTACTTGTAAAGGATTCGGGAAAAAGTTTAATACAGGTTATTGACAACGGCAAAGGCATGACAGGAACCGATGCCCGGATGAGTTTTTTAAGACACGCCACTTCAAAAATTTCAAAGGCTGATGATTTGTTTACCATACGAACCAAAGGATTCAGAGGAGAAGCACTGGCGTCTATCGCGGCTATTTCTCAGGTGGAATTAAAAACCCGGCGGGCCGAAACCGAAACGGGTATACGGATTGAAATAGAAGGATCTGAAATCAAATCCCAGAGCTCCTGCAGTTGTCCCGTGGGAACTTCGGTCTCCCTGAAAAACATTTTTTACAACGTGCCCGCCAGACGTAATTTTCTGAAATCCGATCAGATTGAATTCAGGCACATCCTTGAAGAATTTGAGCGGGTAACCATCCCCCATCCTGAAATTTCGTTTTCCCTTCAGCACAACGACCAGTTGGTTTACCGGCTCGAAAAAGGAACATTAAAAAACAGGATCGTTGCGTTGTTTGGAAGCAAAATCAACGAGCGGCTTGTTCCGGTTGAACAACAGACAAACATTATCAGTGTGCACGGATACATTGGAAAACCAGAACACGCGCGCAAAACCAGGGGAGAACAGTTCTTCTTCATCAACGGACGCTTCATTAAAAGCGCCTACCTGAACCACGCCGTGCAGAGTGCCTACAACCAGCTCCTGGGTTCAGACAGCTTTCCGTCCTATTTTATTTTGATGGACGTTGATCCCAAAACAATTGACGTAAACATTCACCCCACAAAAACCGAGATCAAATTCGAAGATGAAAAATCGGTTTATGCCATCCTTCGTTCCACGATTAAACTTTCGCTTGGAAAATACAACCTGACGCCTACCCTTGATTTTGAACAGGAAATGAGCTTTGCGAACATCCCCCTGAAATCAGACAAGGCCTTTATTCCCCAGCCGACAATTAAAGTGAACCCCCGTTACAATCCGTTTGGCTCGGATACTAAAACAGGCGCCTTGTCTTCAGGCAAAGCGAACTGGGAACAATTGTACGAGTCCCATAAATCACTGCCACAAGCCGGGGAAACCCAGGTTCCGCTGATTCCGGTTACTGAAAACCGGAATCCCGTTCCGGAGGATCATTCTTTTTATCAGACGCATGGCAGCTACATTGTTTCCAGTATAAAATCAGGGCTCCTGTTGGTTGATCAGCAAGGAGCACACGAACGAATCTTATTCGAGCATTACCTGACTGCCATTGAAAACGGGAAAGGTGCATCACAGCAAATGCTTTTCCCGAAAACAATTGTTTTGACCACAGCTGATTTTGATCTGGTAAGGGAATTAATGAACGAGATCAGGTCCCTTGGTTTCGACCTGAATGAATTTGGCAAAAATACCTTTTCCATCAACGGAGTTCCGGCCGACACAGGGGATTCAGACGGCGCAACCTTGCTCGAAAAACTTATTGAATCTTTTAAACAAAACCGCAGTGAACTCAGAATGGAAACACGGGAAAACCTGGCACGCTCGCTTGCAAAGAATGCTTCGGTAAAGCCGGGAAAGCTGCTTAATCAGATGGAGATGAAGGACCTGATTGACCGTCTGTTTGCCTGTGCATCACCCCGTTTTTCAGCCTCGGGGAAACACATCATTGCCACACTTACACTTCAGGATCTTGAAAATTTATTTAAAAAACAATCCGCATAATCTGATTTTATGAGCTACCAGCAATACCGCCCCTCCAGTTTTCAGATTTTACCCCCGGTGATAAAGAATTTGCTGATCATCAATGCGATCATGCTGTTTGCTCAATTTGTCCTCAGAAACACCTACCACATGGAACTGAGCGAACTGCTGGGCCTGCACTTCTTTTTTGCCTCCGGCTTCAGGCCCTGGCAGCTGATTACCTACATGTTCATGCATGGAGATATCTGGCACTTGCTTTCGAACATGTTTGCGCTTTGGATGTTCGGCTCCACCTTGGAAAATTATTGGGGTGCAAAACGCTTTCTGACTTTTTACCTGATCACCGGACTTGGAGCTGCCTTTACACATTACGTGGTTGTCTATTTCCAGGTACATCCGATGCTGGAAGCCATCAATGCTTATCTGAACAATCCCGACCTCAAAACGTTTGAAGCATTTGTACAGCCGGATCATTTGAAAATTATTTCCAATGCCATGCTTAGTCAGATGAATGAATTTGCAGCTCATTACAACAGTCTGGAAGCACAGGGTGACAAGGCAGGTATGCTCAGAGCCTCTGTTGAATTTATGCAGAATTACAAAGCAGATTATTTAAACAGTATTCCGCCCATAGTTGGCGCTTCCGGTTCCATTTTCGGAGTGCTGCTTGCCTTTGGGATGCTTTTCCCGAATACGCTGCTCTACCTTTATTTTGCAATCCCCGTTAAAGCCAAATACTTCGTGATTGCTTACGGGGCACTGGAATTGTATTCAGGATTAAGCAACAATCCGGCCGATAATGTGGCCCATTTTGCCCATCTGGGCGGTATGCTTTTTGGATTCATCCTGATCAAATACTGGGGCCACAACCGTACCAATTTTTATTGAGTTGTCATGTCAATTGCCGGGGATATTAAAAATACATTCAGGGGAAACAACAATGGGCTGTCGAAGCTCATTTTCATTAATGTCCTGCTATTTATTACCGGCAACCTGATCATCGGCATTTCGAAAATCTCCGGCTACAACGAACATTTTGTTTACAATTGGTTAGGCCTCCATCCTGCCCTATCCATGCTCCTGTACCGCCCCTGGACTATACTGACTTACATGTTTCTGCAGGTAGAAGTCATGCATATTTTCTATAACATGCTATGGCTCTACTGGATGGGAAAATTATTCGTTGAATTCATCGGCAGCAAACAGCTTATCAACACGTATATTCTGGGAGGACTGTCAGGAGGTATTCTTTTTATAGTGGCAGCAGCGGTTGCCCCCGCTTCGGTATCCGACCTTCCGTTAATTGGTTCATCCGCCTCCGTGATGGCAATTATAGTGGGCGCCGCCTTTTTACTTCCGAATTACCCTATTCAGCTGATCTTTATCGGAGAAATAAAATTGAAGTACATTGCCCTGGCGGCCTTTGTATTGACCAGCATCATCGATCTTACAAACAACACAGGCGGAAAAATCGCACACATCGGAGGCGCTATTTACGGATACGCATTTTTTGTTCAATACCGTAAAGGCATTGATCCCGGGGCTTTTATTTCCCGGCTCTTTTCGGTCCTTGCAAACCGGTTCAAAACACAACATAAAATGAAAGTGGTTCACAAACGACCTGTCAGCGACGAAGAATACAACAGCACCAGGCGTTCAGCCGAAAAACGAATCGACGAAATTCTGGACAAAATTTCCAGATCCGGTTACGACAGCCTGAACCGGGAGGAGAAGGATTTTCTTTTTAAACAGGGAAACAGAAATTAATCCCCGGATGATTAAAAGAGGACTGCTCTTTTTCAACTGCATTGCAGCAGGCCTGTTGCTACTTTCCTGTTTTTCTCCATTTGTCAATCCGGCCCACAACCCGGTTTTTGCTCTTGCCAGCCTGGCTTATCCTCTGCTGGTTCTATTGAACCTGTCTGTTGCAGTTACCTGGCTGCTGAAAAAAGACCGGCTTTGCCTTATTTCCTTTCTGGTTCTGGCAGCCAGCCTGATTGTCCTGAAGGATAATTTTGCATTTCACAGCCGGTCAGCAGGTTCTTCTGAAAAAAACAGCATTAAGGTTAGCTCCTATAATGTCCGGCTTTTTGATTATCAGAATTGGGACAGTGGCTTGCCCGACAACCGGAAAAAAATAATAGAATGGATAAACAAGGACGCAGCAGACGTACTGTGCCTGCAGGAATTTAATACGATCAGATATCCTGGCTATTTATTCAATACTCTGGATACAATTCTTTCCTTGCTCCATCCCCGGGATTACCAGTTTGGCTGTGCCCTTGAAACCAGACTAAACCAGCGATTCGGGTTGTTAACGCTTTCCAGGTTCCCTATAGTTGACCAACGACAAATTGAAATTGATCGCGAGGGCACCAATTACTGCATGTATGCGGATATTAAAGTGGGGAACGATACCCTGAGAATTTACAACATGCACCTTCAATCCGTTAATTTTAGCCCCTGGCCGAAACGGGACAAACTTGGCGCATTCGAACTTTTAAGCCGACTAACCCTTTCTTTATCCAAAAGAGCTGCTCAGTCTGAAGCAATCGCTGAAAACATAAAAAACTGCGGGTACAAAACAATCGTATGCGGAGATTTTAACGACACGCCCAACTCCTTTACCTACAAAAAAATTAAAGGCAAACTCGAAGATTCTTTTCTGGAATGCGGGTCCGGAATGGGATCGACATATGCCGGAAATATTCCATTCCAGCGAATAGATTATATACTCCACAGCAATTCAATGAAGGTTGTTTCATTTGAAACCGGCAGCCAGGCCTTTTCAGACCATTATCCGGTCAGTTGCCGGATTGAAACTGCCCGATAGTCGGTCAATTTTAGTATTTTTGTCCCCGCCAAGAGGTAAGTTCAATCAGAATGAATCAGGCGAAGACAGAATGAGTCAGACGAAAACGGTGGCATTTCACACCCTGGGCTGCAAATTAAATTATGCGGAAACTTCCGCCATTTCCCGTACATTCAAAAACCAGGGGTATACCGAAGTGGATCCTGCCGAAGTCGCCGACATTTATGTAATCAACACCTGCTCTGTAACAGAAAATGCGGATAAAGAATGCCGCTTCCTGGTACGGAACGTATTGAGCAGGTCTCCGGACGCCTTCATTGCAATTATCGGATGCTATGCACAGCTCAAGCCACAGGAAATAGGAAGTATTGAAGGAGTAGACCTGGTTTTGGGGGCGAATGAAAAATTCAATCTGGTCAATTACCTGGAGAATTCTCTCAAAAAAGAGAAAGCGCAGGTTCATTCCTGTGAAATCTCTGAGGTAAACACTTTCATCGGTGCGTTTTCAGCCGATAACCGTACGCGTAGCTTTCTTAAAATTCAGGATGGCTGCGACTACACCTGTTCCTATTGCACGATTCCTTTTGCCCGTGGAGCCAGTCGCAGCGATACGATACCGAATGTAATCCGAAATGCCGAGAAACTGGCTTCAGGCGGAGTTCGGGAAATTGTTTTGACGGGGGTCAATATAGGAGATTTCGGCAATGGACAATTTTCCGGACTCATTTCAGAACTCGATCGTGTACAAGGCATTGATCGCTTTCGGATTTCATCCATTGAGCCCAATCTTTTGAAGGACGAAATCATTGAATTTGTAGCAGCATCCAAACGCTTTGTCCCTCATTTTCACATACCTCTTCAATCGGGATCAAATAAGATCCTGAAAAGCATGCGAAGAAGATATTTGAGAGAATTATATACAGACCGGGTAAAAAAAATAAAAGGGCTCATGCCCTGGTGTGCAATCGGCGCGGATGTCATTGTAGGATTTCCAGGAGAAACCGAAGCTGATTTTATGGAAACGTATTCCTTCATAAATCAACTCGACATTTCCTACCTGCATGTATTCACTTATTCTGAGCGACCGGGAACCGATGCCATTCAGTTTGATCATTCTGTTCCAATGAACGAACGCAGAAGACGCAGCAAAATGCTTCGCATATTATCGGATAAAAAGAGCAGGGCTTTTTACCAGGAAAACCTGCATCGCAACTACCACGTACTGTTTGAACAGGAAAGCAAAAACGGAACGATGTACGGCTTCACGGATAATTACATAAAAGTCAAAACTGCTTTTGAACCAGAACTGGTCAACCAGCTTGTTCCCGTCCGTTTCACCGAAATCGACTCCGATGGACTCATGAAGATTGATCTCCGCTCAGAAGTCCCAACTGTAAACTTTAAACTGATTTAATGTACCCCAACCTCTATTACGCCTTCAAAGATCTGTTCGGACTAGAGCTTGGCTTTTTAAAAATGTTTCAGAGTTTCGGCCTTTTTGTTGCCCTTGCCTTCATTCTGGGAAGCTATGCGTTTTCACTGGAACTGAAGAGAAAAGAAAAGGACGGTTTACTAAAGGCTGTGGAGGTATCTGTTACAGCTAAAAAAACAGTTACATGGATGGACTATTTACTTTCATTGATTCTGGGATTTATCATAGGCTATAAACTATTTTTTATCCTATTCAATTTTGATGCCTTTTTGGAAAACACCCAACATGCCCTGCTTTCTCTAAAAGGAAATGCCATCGGGGGGGTGATTGGCGGAGGCTTAGCTGTATTGCTTAAATTTCGTGAAGCCCGGCAGCTTGACAAAACCGAATTTACGGCTTCCACCGTTTTGGTTCACCCGTATGAGCACATTGGAGCGATGACAACTATAGCTGCGATTTCAGGTCTGATTGGAGCAAAAATATTTCACAATCTTGAAAACTGGTCTGATTTTATGCTCGACCCGGTTGGCTCATTGCTGTCCTTTAGCGGCCTGACCATGTACGGAGGTTTGATAGTTGGTGCACTAGCAGTGATAAGCTATGCGCATAAACACAAAATTAATCTGAAGCATCTGGTTGACGCTTCAGCTCCGGGGTTAATGCTTGCCTATGGAATTGGCAGGATAGGCTGCCAGGTTGCAGGAGACGGTGATTGGGGTATTGACAACACAAGCCCTAAACCGGGAATACTTGGATTTTTACCCGATTGGTTCTGGTCCTACTCCTACCCTCACAATGTTTTAAACGAACACCTGAATGCACCGGTGTTCCCCACTCCTCTGTACGAAGCCCTGATTTGCATCGCCTTATTTTTTGTTTTATGGGGTATCCGCAAGAAAATTTCAGCTCCTGCAACGCTTTTTTGCATTTACTTGGTGCTTAACGGCGTGGAACGGTTTTTCATAGAAAAAATTCGCATCAATACCCAGTATCCTATTTTTGGGCATGGAATAACTCAGGCAGAAATCATTTCCTCCTTGCTTATTGTTACAGGAATAACCGGCATTTTCTGGTTCAAAAAAAAATCTGTCCGTGCTTAATTCTGTTTGTGTAAAAGCCTGCGAACTGACTGAAAAGGTCGGCGCATTTATTCAAAGCGAACTGCACACGATCAGTTCCGGAGACATTGAATCAAAGGGAAAAAATGACTTTGTAAGTTACGTTGATAAAACTGCCGAGAAACTTCTGATTGGAGGTCTTGAAAAGCTTCTTCCTGCTGCGGGTTTTATTGCAGAGGAAAATACACGATCAAACAGAGGTTCAACATACAACTGGGTAATCGACCCTCTGGACGGAACAACAAATTTTATTCATGGACTTCCCTGTTATTCAATAAGTCTGGGATTACTCGAACATGACATCCCCGTTATGGGAATTGTGAACGAGCTGAACTTAAAGGAATGTTTTTACGCAGTTGAAAACAGCGGTGCATTCTGCAATAAGAAGCCAATCCGGGTAAGTAAACCTACCAGACTAAGTGAATCTTTAATTGCTACAGGTTTCCCTTATACAGACTTTGATCAGATGGATCAATACATGAACTTGTTCCGTGATTTGATGGAAAAAACGCACGGACTCAGAAGGTTGGGATCTGCGGCCGTCGATTTGGCCTATGTCGCCTGCGGACGCTTCGACGCGTTCTATGAATACGGTTTAAAGCCCTGGGATGTAGCCGGAGGGAGTTTTATCGTTCAACAGGCAGGTGGAACGATTTCCGATTTTAAAGGCGGAGAAAATTACCTTTTCGGAAAAGAACTGATAGCCTGCACTCCCGGCATCTACCGGGAGTTTCAGACCATCGTATCAAACTATTTTTTAGTCTGAGTTGCTTCTTGGAACAAGCTTACTCAAATCTTATACCCGAAGCGTATCGTTAGACTTATTTCTTCCCCGGCCTCATCATATTTTTCTCAACATGAACCGGCTGTCCGACATTCTTATCCCTGTATTGAATGGGCTGGGAACGACCTGCCGGCACAATTTCTTTATGACTGGCTTCCCGTTCAGGAGCATAAATTGGCTTCCTGGAGTTTTCATCAAAGCCATAAGCATGGCCCACTCCGTTTCCTCTCGGGTAGACCGTGTTGTGGTAATACCTTGGATAATGTGCAGCGTATAATTCGTGATGCATCCAGGGCTGATGTACCATACGGTCGAGGATTACAGTATGTCCGTGGTAAAGGTCGTACCAGGCATACATGGGCGGAAGCACAGGGGCAAATACCCAGGAGCCATTGTCCATGTAAACGAATTCATGATGCCAGACATCGTAATAGACCTGAATATCGGGTAAATAATAATACTGGGTCTGAGGAACATTGTCATAGGCCGGAGCCCAGGTGGGTGCAACTACATTTCCCGGAGGAGGTCCATCAGGCGGAGGTTGCTGCATGTCCTGTCCGAGTCCGACATTCAAAAACAGGAGAAGGCCCGCAAGCACTCCTGTAATTCGCAAAAATAATTTTTTCATGTGTATATAAATTTATCAGTAAATGTATCAATTTTAGTGAAACAAGTGTATTTTATTCGTTTATTTGAGACATGACCCCCGTTTTAATCATAACCTGTGTTGCTGTATATTCAGCCCTTCTTTTTTACATAACCTGGGTCACCTCAAGAAAGGCAAACAACGGAAGTTTTTTTATAGGAAATAACAGTTCGAGATGGTACGTGGTAGCCTATGGAATGATCGGGGCGTCTCTTTCGGGAGTTACATTTATGTCTGTTCCGGGCTGGGTTGGAACCAGTCAGTTCTCCTATATGTTTGTGGTTCTGGGTTATTTTTTCGGATACCTGGTAATTGCCGGAATATTAATGCCCATGTATTACCGACTCAAACTTACTTCGATCTACGGATACCTGGAGCAACGATTCGGTTTTTTTTCGTACAAAACGGGCGCTTTCTTTTTCCTGTTGTCCCGGACCATTGGCGCCGCATTCAGAATGTTCCTGGTAGTGAATGTGCTGCAGACTTTTGTATTTGACGCTTTTGGCATACCGTTCATTGTCACCGTTGCCGTTTTCATTCTCCTCATATTGCTGTATACCTTCGAAGGAGGAATAAAAACGATTGTCTGGACAGATACCCTGCAAACTACTTTCATGCTGCTGGCACTGGTTATATCCGCTTCCATTATGGTAAAACAGCTGAACCTGCCTTTTTTTTCAATGCTTAAAAAAGTCGGGGCCAGTGACTACTCAAAAATGATTTTCTTAAACTGGAACGACCAGCGCTCAAGCATCAAGCAGTTTTTAAGCGGCCTTTTTATCTGTATTGCAATGACAGGTCTGGATCAGGAAATGATGCAGAAAAATTTAAGTTGCAGAAATCTCAAAGATGCCCAGAAAAACATGATCAGCTTCAGTCTGGTCTTGATTTTAGTAAATTTTCTGTTTCTGTTTCTGGGAGCGGTACTTTATTTCTACTCCCAATCCATCGGAATGGGGATACCTTCAAAAACAGACAATCTTTTTCCCATGATTGCGCTGAATCACCTGGGCCCCTTTGCGGGCATTGTATTTGTAATCGGGCTGATCTCTGCTGCCTATCCAAGTGCCGATGGTGCATTGACTTCACTGACTACTTCGGTATGCATAGACTTCCTGGATTTTCAGAAAAAACCGGATTCTTCGGATAAAAAAAAGATCAGGTATGCCGTGCATTTTTCGTTTGCACTTATTCTGCTTGCTGTCATTGTCTGTTTCAGAAATCTGAATGATTCCGCAACAGTGGAAAAACTGTTTAAAGCGGCAGGATATACCTATGGCCCCCTTTTGGGTTTGTTTTTTTTCGGGCTTTTTACCCGCTTTCAGATAAAAGACAAATGGACTCCGCTGATCTGCCTGTTGGCACCTGCTTTTTGCTATATTCTGAATGCGCATTCAAAGCAATGGCTGAACGGGTATGAATTCGGATTTCTGATCCTTCCTTTGAACGGATTCCTGACATTTACAGGACTCTGGCTGATCAGAAAATCAGCCGCCAGAAATCCGGGCTTATAATTTAGTTAAATTTACTGCCAACGATGTGCGGAATAACCGGAGTATGGGCATTTACAGAAAAGGGCAAGGCAGCCCTGCTGCGGATTAAGGATTCCGTACGTACACTCTACAAAAGAGGTCCGGACGGAGAGGGTATCTTCGCTCAGGAAAGCATTGCCCTTGGACACCGCAGGCTGGCTGTTATTGACACCAGTACTGCGGCAGCACAACCTCTGACTGACGCAACCGGCCGTTACACAATAGTCTTCAACGGTGAGTTTTTTAATTTCAAAACGCACAGGAAAACACTGGAAAGCAGTGGAATTGTTTTTAAATCCTCGAGTGATACAGAGGTGCTCCTTTATCTGTTTATTAAGCACGGCCCCTCCTGCATTGAGTTGGTTAACGGATTCTTTTCTTTTGCTGTTTACGATAACCTGAAAAAAGAACTTTTTGTTTTCCGGGACCGGTATGGCATCAAGCCCTTACTGTATTATCAGGACGAAAACATCTTCGCTTTCGCCTCCGAACTAAAAGCCCTCCTGGCTTTTCAGGTGCCCAGGATATTAGATAACACATCCCTTTATACTTATCTGCAGCTCAATTACATACCTGCTCCGGAAACAATATTAAAAGGAGTTTTCAAACTCAAACCCGGACATTACTTAAAAATAGCAGAAGGGCAACTCATTAACAACTGCTATTATACGATACCCTACAGTGCCAACTACAGTTCAACGCTTACCTATTCGGATGCAAAAACAAAACTCCGGCAGCTACTGGAGGAATCGGTTCAGCGACGTCTGATCTCAGATGTTCCGCTGGGGTGCTTCTTAAGTGGTGGAATAGACTCATCTATCATTACCGCTCTTGCAGCCAAACACAGCTCCCATCTGAAAACGTTTTCCATCGGTTACAAAGACGAACCCCTGTTTGACGAAACCAAATATGCCCGCCTTGTGGCCCAAATGCACGGAACGGATCATACGGTTTTTTCTTTGGGAAACAACGATCTGTTTGAAAACCTCTATCAGGTATTGGACTATCTGGACGAACCCTTTGCCGATTCTTCTGCTCTTGCTGTATACATCCTGAGCAAAAATACACGTAAGCAGGTAACAGTAGCCTTGTCCGGAGACGGTGCAGACGAACTTTTTGCCGGCTACAACAAGCATTCGGCCGAATACTTCATTCGCAACAAGGGTTACCTTTCAGGTCTGCTTTCTGTGGGAAATTTTTTCTGGAACCAGTTGCCCAAATCCAGAAATTCAGTATTCGGCAATAAAATAAGACAACTTCAAAAATTAAGCACGGGGGCCTCACTTTCTCCAGCTGAAAGATATTGGCTCTGGGCGGGCTATGCCGGCGAAAAAGCTGTGCATTCCTTGCTGAAATCAGACTGCAATGAATCGGTTTATAAAAAGCGAAAGGGTGATTTGTTGTCCAAGTTGACCAACGATTTCAACTCTGTTTTATTGACAGATATGGACCTGGTTCTCCAAAACGACATGCTTACAAAAGTTGATTCCATGTCCATGGCGAACAGTCTTGAAGTCAGAGTGCCCTTTCTTGATTTTACGGTTGTCGATTTTGCTTTTTCCCTTCCGTCAAAATTCAAGATCAGTCCAAAAGACAGAAAACTTATTTTAAAAGACAGCTTGGGCTACTTACTTCCGCCAGAACTGCTAAACAGGGAAAAACAGGGATTTGAAGTTCCCCTTTTAAAGTGGTTTAAAACCGATCTGAAGTCCCTGATTACGGAAGACTGGTTGGGAAAACAATTCATTGAAGAACAGGCCGTTTTTCATTACCCCGCCATTCAGCAGTTGCTCCGGCAGCTCTACTCTTTGAATCCGGACGAGGCAGTAGCAAGGGTATGGGCACTGATTGTTTTTCAATCCTGGTGGAAAAAGTACATGCTTTAATTGCAACAATTTGATTTAAAAGGTGCCAAAAGTTCTGAGAATAATCAATCGCTTTAACCTGGGTGGGCCCACTTACAATGTGGCCTATCTTACCAAATACCTGTCGCCTGAATTTCAGACGCTTCTTGTCGGCGGAGCAATAGACAGTGCGGAGAAGGGTTCGGATCATATTTTGAAAGAATTGGGGATTGAACCCATCCTTATTCCCTCCATGAAACGCAGGATTAATCCGGTTGACGATTATTTTTCATTCCGGCAGCTGAAAAAAATTATTAAAGAATTCAAGCCGGATATTGTTCATACCCACGCCTCCAAAGCAGGTACAATAGGCCGGCTTGCTGCCATCTCCTGCAAAGTGCCGGTTGTTATTCATACTTTTCACGGCCATGTTTTTCACAGTTATTTTGGCTCCTGGCAAACTTCCGCCATCAAATTAATTGAGCGGGAACTGGCTAAACGCAGTACAGCAATAGTGGCCATCAGTGAAAAACAGAAAGAGGAACTTTCCCGGATTCACCACATTGCAAAGACCGAAAAGATAAAAGTAATTCCCCTGGGCTTTGACCTGGATCGCTTTCAGAACAGGCAGATTGAGAAAAGACAGTCTTTCAGAACAACCTACCAAATAACCGGTGATGAAATAGCAATTGGAATAATCGGAAGACTCGTTCCGGTAAAAAACCACAATCTGTTTTTGGACGCGATTGCATATGTGGTGAAGAACAGTTCCCAAAAAGTAAAAGCATTCATAATCGGAGACGGTGAAGAAAGGCAGAACATTTTGAACCGGATAGAAAATCTGCAGTTAAATACTGTTGTGACCCTGACGTCCTGGATAACCGAAGTGGACTGGGCAATGGCAGGAATGGATATCGTTTGCCTCTCTTCATTCAACGAAGGAACTCCGGTAAGCCTGATCGAAGCCCAGGCTGCAAACAAAGCGATTGTAAGCACAGCAGTCGGAGGTATTGAAAATACGGTAATCAGGGGCAGTACGGCACTGCTATCAGAGGTAAATGATCAAAAGGCCTATTTTGACAACCTTCTCAGTCTGGTTGAAAGTAAAAGTATCCGGGAATTTCTGGCCTCCAGCGGCTGGAATTTTGTACGGGACAAATTTCATTACAACCGGCTGGTGAATGACACCCGACTGCTCTACAGGGAGATGCTGATGTAAATTACTATTTTTTAGTTACTTTTGAACATGAAAAAATTAATTTTGCTCGTTTTTGCGCTTGCCGCATTAACAGGTTGCAGGATTTTAAATCCCAGCCGAATGCTTAAAACGCCGAAAAATTACACGTATGCGGATATTAAAGATTCATTGTTGACACAGGAATACAGAATTTCAGCTAATGACCTGATAGAATTCAAGTTGTATTCAAACGACGGGTTCAAACTTACCGATGTAACCAGCTCTCCGCTTACCACCACAGTGCAAAATGTCAATCAGGGAGGGCAGCAGTATACGGTTGATATTGACGGATTTGTAAAGCTACCGGTTCTGGGCCGGACATTACTCAAAGGCCTTACTGTCCGCCAGGCAGAAAAGGATCTGGAAGAGAAGTACAGTTTGTATTACATCAAGCCCTTTATAATTATTAAAGTGACCAGCAGAAGGGTAACTGTTTTCCCCGGCGAATTCGGAGCCAGCAAGGTAATTCCCCTTGAACATGATAACACAACACTCTTTGAGGCTCTCGCTCTTGCAGGGGGAATTGCCGTAGATGGCAAAGCCTATGAAATTAAATTGATTCGCAGAAATGGAGAGAAAACAGAGGTCTTTCATATTGATCTTTCAACCATCAGCGGATTGAATGAGGGGAACATTATTCTACAGGCAAACGACGTTATTTATGTAGAAAACCGTCTGCGTGTTACTTCAGCAGTTGTCAATGAACTGGCTCCTTTTTTCAGCATCATTTCATCCGTGCTTGTGCTTTACGAGCTGGAACTTATACTTAAATAACGACTTTTGTTAGCCGGTTAGCGCGAATCTTATGTTTCAGGACATTACCAATACCCAGCAGAATTTAGAGCAGTACAAAGAACGATTGGAAAAAATCAGTTCTGAATTTGAGCTGGGCCTGTTTATTCACATCATCCGAAAAAGTATTCTTTGGATTTTACTGTTTTTTGCCATTGCAGCATTTCTATTCTATGCTTATATCCGCTATACTCAACCCATATACGAAGCATCCACAATTCTTCAGCTCCGCTCTGAAAATACGCCAAATAAAATTCTAAACATTCAGTCCTTTACAGGTGCCGATGACAATAACAATTCCCTTTCCGAATCAATTGAATTTCTTAAATCCAGGGACTTTATAAAAAGAACGATATCAAAACTGCCCCTGCAATACAGCTATTTCAACGAGGGCACCTTTAGGTCAATGGAGGCCTATACCTCAAGTCCCTATAAAGTTGAGGTTTCTGATTTTTCCCCCCAGGTTCAGGGGCAGCATTTGTACGTTGAATTCAAGAATAAAACCTCGGGACAAATTTCATTCGTATTGAACAAAATCAGTTATAGTTTTAATTTTACCAATGACCAGTGGATTACAACTCCCTACATCACATTCAAAATTACCATTTTTGATTACAAGGCTATTATTGAAAATGAAAGTCTTGTAAAAAAAACACCGTATTATTTCACCATTAACTCCCTGCAGGATTACGTAAACAGGTGCAAATCCAACCTTCAGGTAAAACTATTAAGCGATGCCGCAAAAACAATACGAATTTCATTCAGTGACAACAACCCCATAAAAGCTGTTGACATTGTAAACAAACTGGCCTCTGAATTTAAGGAGTCAGACCGGGAGCGCAAAAGTGAAAGCGACAATAAGATTATCAAGTTTATTGATGAACAGCTGGACACTTCTTATATTAAATTAAGAGATGCAGAAACCTCCCTGCAGGAATTTAAAAAGGCTCACCCGGTACAAAACAGCGACATTATTGAAGCGGCAAAATCAACCAGGGTTAATTCGCTCGAAGACCGGGTGATGAATAATCAGATTCAGGTTGACCTGTTGGAAAATATTGTCAAAAAGATGGAAGAAACGAACTCCATTGACGCCTACAACCTGATCTCAATTGTAGTTGGAACTGAATACGATGAAGCTGTTCGGGCCCCTCTTGAAAATCTGGAAAAACTTCTTCAACGTAAGGAAGAAATGCTTTACGATGTAACTCCCAATAGCGGTAGTATCCGAAACATCAATTACCTGATTGATATTCAGAAAAAAATGCTTATTGAGACCGTTCGTGCCCTGGAGCAGACGGCAAAAGACAAGGTTAATAATCTGGAAAACAGAACGGACCTGGTCAAAACAAATTATTACAAACTTCCCGAAAGCGAATTGGAATTTCTCAAACTTCAGCGCCTGTACAATATTCATGAAAAGTATTATACGCTTTTACTTGAAAAGAAAACAGAATATTCAATTTCTGAAAAAGGAAACATATCCCACAACATTGTGTTGGAAGAGGCTGTAATCCCCAGCACGCCTATTTCTCCGGATAAAACAATCGCACTTAGTATCTCAATGGCGCTTGGACTACTGGTTAGTTTGCTTTTGGTGCTGATCAGGTATTTGTTGCACAACGAAGTCAATTCTCTCCACGAGATTACCAAACAGACAAACAGTTCAATCGCCACCCTGGGTATCATTCCCAAATACAAAAAGGACATTCCGGTATCCCAGTTGCTGGTGGATAAAAATCCAAAATCCCTTATTGCGGAGGCTTTTCGTTCGGTTCGGGCAAACCTTCAGTTTATTTCAAATGAACCGGGACCGAAAATAATGGCTGTGACTTCCACGATTTCGGGAGAAGGAAAAACGTTCGTTGCAATCAATCTGGCAGGAATTATTGCCTTTGCAGGGAAAAAAGTAATCATTCTTGACCTGGACATGAGAAAACCGAAGATTCACTTAGGGTTTAATGTCCAAAATATTAAAGGGATGAGCACGATGCTGATTGGCAAGGACATCCCCGAAGATTGCATTCAGCATAGCGCGCTTGAAAATCTTGATTTTATTACGGCAGGGCCCATTCCGCCCAACCCTTCTGAATTAATTATCCATCCCCGCATGGATCAGCTGTTGAATTACCTGAAAGGAATATATGATATGATCATTATCGACAATCCTCCTATTGGATTGGTGACGGACGGAATATCAATGATCCAGAGAGCAGACTACCCGATTTATATTTTCAGAGCAGAATATTCGAAACGAAACTTTATTCAAAACCTGGACAGGCTTTACAATGAAAACAAGATCAAACGTCTTTCAATTATATTGAACGGAGTGGATGTTCAGGGCAACCGTTACGGTTATTACAATTATGGCTATGGGTACGGATACGGATATGGATACGGTTACGGGTATGGGTATTACGACGACCATCAAAAGAAAACAGAGAAATCGTTTTTGAAACGATTGATGACCGGATTAAAAAAAGAATAAATGGAATTTACCAGCACCCCATTCGATGGATTATGGGTCATTCAACCCAATGTATTGCAGGATCAGCGAGGCTATTTTTTCGAGTCCTATAACCGGGTTCAGTTTGACCGGCAACTGCCCCCGGTCAACTTCCTCCAGGATAACCAAAGTCTTTCGGGAAAAAATATTCTTCGGGGACTTCATTTTCAGGATCCTCCTCATGCTCAGGTCAAATTGGTCAGGGTGATTAAGGGCTCCGTTATGGATGTTGTGGTTGACATCCGGAAAAAGTCATCCACCTATGGAGGTCATTTCAAAATTGAATTGTCCGAAAAAAACAAGACCATGTTATGGATTCCGGAAGGATTTGCACATGGTTTTATTTCTAAAGAGGAAGATACGGTATTACTTTACAAATGCTCGAATACGTTCAACAAAGCGAGCGAACGCTGCCTGATTTGGAACGATCAGGACCTGAAAATTGATTGGGGAAACGGACATCCGATAATTTCAGAAAAGGATAATCAAGGTGCTCATTTTAAAACCTTTACAAGTTTGTTTTAAGCCTTTGATTTTACTACCTTCGTAAGCTTTTTCACTTAATTTTTCTCATGTTTGGTATCCGTTTACTGACTTACTTTTCGTTTTTTTTAATTGCAGTTTTATTTTCTGTCTTGCTCAACGGATTGCTTTTAAAATTTTCAAAAACACTTGGAATCCGGAATTCGAATGACACCGTGATTCGATGGAGTGAGCATTCGAAACCCTCCTTAGGAGGAATATCTTTTTACCTGGTGTTTCTTTTGAGTATTACCAGTTATTCCTTCATATTCGGAAGCGCATCGATCCTTGAAAACAATCAGTTTTTGGGCATCGTGACGTCCTGTACGATAGCTTTTTTAATGGGTCTTGCAGACGACGCGTACAACACCAAACCATTTTTGAAATTTTTTGTACAGGTTTTCTGCGCTGTTATTCTGATCATTTCAGGAGTTTTTATTCATATTTTTCCCTGGAGTTGGGCCAATTACATCTTTACGATTTTCTGGATCGTTGGAATGATGAATTCCCTGAATATGCTGGACAATATGGATGCCATAACCACCAGCGTATCGATGACAATAATTCTGGCAGCCCTGTTGGTTATTTTTATTGAGCACGACATCTTAACCAATATTCATGTTCTTCTCTTGCTCGGAGTTATGGGTGCACTGACCGGATTCCTTTATTACAACTGGCATCCCTCCCGGTTGTTTATGGGAGATACCGGCAGCCAGTTCCTTGGAGTTTTTCTGGCAGCAATTGGGATTCTGTATTTCTGGAATTCATCTGATTCAACAGGAAATCTTGTTCAGTCCAAGCAATTGTTTGTCAGCATACTCACCTTCATCATACCTATTTGTGATACCACGACAGTGGTCATCAACAGAATTTCGAAAGGCCAGTCTCCCTTTGTCGGAGGCAAAGACCACACCACCCATCACCTGTCGTACCTGGGATTATCGGACAGACAAGTAGCCCTTGTATTTGCCGGTTTGTCTTTCATCTCCATGCTTTGTACCGTGTTTATTACTTTTTTTATCAAAGACTGGGGTTACCTGCACATGATGATATTCGGACTTTATTTCCTTCTCATTTTTGGAATCCTTTTTTACATATCAAGGTCCACAAAGCCCAATCTGGATGAGGGCTGATAAATTTCTGGCTAAAACAAAAAAAATTCTGCTGGCACTGGGCGGTTATCTGGTGCTACTCTTGCTCCTGCAACTGTTTAATTTTTCGGCTCCGGGTTCAGATGAGGAGGCAAAGTATTCGGATTATTTTGTCAATCACATGAAAACATTCGGACTCCACTTGCCGGAGAAACTTGATTTTGCAGGAGAACCTGTGCCATTAAATGATTTCAGTATCATGGAAAGCCTGGACAGGGAACTTCTGGTGAATACCTATTGGCAGTCGCAGACACTCCTGCTTTTTAAACGCGCCAACCGCTGGTTTCCTGTAATCGAACCCCTGTTGAAGCAAAACGGAATTCCGGAAGATTTCAAATACATCGCCGTTGTAGAAAGCGGGTTAACCAACCTGGTTTCGCCGGCAAAAGCGACAGGATATTGGCAGCTGATAGGAGAAACCGCCAAAACGTATGGACTCCGGATTGACCAGGAGGTAGATGAACGGTACAGTATGGAAAAATCAACTCAGGCGGCATGCCTGTATTTTAAGGAAGCATACGCCAAACTCAAAAACTGGACACTTGTCGCCGCCAGCTACAACATGGGAATCAATGGCATCCAAAGTCAGCTGGATTTTCAACGAGTATCGGGTTATTATGACTTGTTTCTCAATGAGGAAACCTCGAGGTATATCTTTCGCATCCTCGCCGTTAAAGAAATTTTATCTCACCCTGCCACATACGGATTTATCCTTCGCAAAAACGATTTGTACCCGCCTCTTCAAACAAGGCAATTAACTGTTAATGCACCAATAAAAAATCTTGCCGAATTTGCGCTGGATAACGGAATCAGTTATAAGGTTTTGAAACTTCTTAACCCCTGGCTTCGCGGTTCCTCGCTGAACAACGAGCAGGCAGAAACCTATTCCATATCACTTCCCCGGAAGGGATTGACGGATTTCAGATGGGATGAATATTCAAATGAAGAAAATTCGGCCCAAACGGACAGTCTTCTGCTTTTTTCAAAATGCGGACACTCAGCTGATTCCTTAACCTCGTCTCAATCCCCACAATGAAAAGTCAAAACCCGGATACACAACAACAGGATACCATTGAAGTCAGGGGTGCCCGGATGCATAACCTGAAGAACATTGATGTTCTTATTCCGAGGAATAAGCTTGTTGTAATAACGGGATTAAGCGGGAGTGGTAAATCATCGCTTGCCTTTGATACCATTTATGCGGAAGGTCAGCGAAGGTATATCGAAACCTTTGCGTCTTATGCCAGGCAGTTTTTAGGCACGCTTGAACGACCCGATGTAGACAAAATAACAGGCCTGAGTCCGGTCGTTTCAATTGAACAGAAAACCGTCAATAAAAATCCCCGATCAACGGTTGGTACAATAACTGAAATTTACGATTTTCTTCGTTTGCTTTATGCCAGAACCTCGGAAGCTTTCTCCTACGTAACAGGAGAAAAAATGGTGCGGTACTCGGATGACCGTATTATTGATTTGATTTCTGAAAAATACAAGGATCATAAAATTCTGATTTTGTCCCCGGTAGTAAAAGGACGGAAAGGGCATTACCGGGAATTACTGGAGCAAACCAGAAGACAGGGCTTTATAAGAGTACGCATCGACGGTGAAGTAAAAGAAATGACCGAACGCATGCAATTGGACAGGTACAAAATTCACGACATCGAAATTGTCATCGACCGCATCGATGTCAAACCGGCAAACAGACACCGCATTGCGGAATCAGTGCAGCTGGCCATGAAACATGGAAAGGGAATCATTTCTGTTCTTCCGTTTGACTCCAAAAACAACGGGAAAGAGGATAACCTTCCTCATTATTTCAGCCGGTTTTTAATGTGCCCTGTTTCAGGAATTTCCTATGATGAACCCCAGCCCAATTTATTTTCCTTTAACTCTCCTTACGGAGCCTGCCCGCATTGCAACGGGCTCGGACAGATCTCTCAGATCGACATCAATAAAATTATACCAAACAAAAAGCTGAGCATAAATAAAGGTGCCATTCTTCCGATAGGAAGTGTCAAAAACAACTGGATTTTCAGCCAGTTGGAAGCCATAGCTGAAAAATACAAATTCACCCTTGACCAGCCTGTTGAACAACTTTCGGAAGAAGCGCTGAATACGATTTTATTCGGATCAGAAGAAGTATTTAAGGTGAAGACCCACACCGACAGTAACGCCAGCAGCTATTCGCTGAGTTTTGAAGGCATTTCAAATTTTCTGGCGCGCCAACAGGATGATGAGCAGCTTTCCCCCTCAATGGAAAAATGGATTCAGGGATTTATGAATCCGGTAACCTGTACAAAATGCAAAGGAACGCGCCTCAAAAAAGAGGCGCTTTATTTCAAAATTTCCGGGAAAAATATTGCGGAGCTGTCCGAAATGAGCATTGCTGTGCTTCAGGATTGGTTTAGTACCGCTGAAAATTCGATGACCGAAAAAAACAGGATGATCGCCCGGGAAATTACAAAAGAAATCAGGACCCGACTCTCTTTTTTATTGGACGTAGGACTTGATTATCTTTCTTTGGGCCGCAGCGCCAGAAGCCTTTCTGGCGGAGAAGCCCAACGGATACGTCTGGCAACGCAGATTGGATCCCAGCTTGTAGGAGTACTTTATATTCTTGACGAACCCAGCATCGGACTTCACCAAAGAGACAACAATCGTCTGATTCAGGCATTAAAAAATCTCCGAGATCTTGGAAATTCAGTCCTTGTTGTGGAACACGACAAGGAGATGATTTTAGCTGCCGATCATGTCATTGACATGGGGCCTAAAGCCGGAATTCACGGAGGATACATCGTTGCGCAAGGCATTCCGGATCAGCTGTCGGGCTTTTCCACACTTACCTGTGATTACATAACCGAACGAAAAACAATTGCGATTCCTCCTGCAAGAAGAAAGGGAAACGGAAAAACACTTTTTCTTCAGTCCGCAACCGGCCATAATTTAAAATCAGTCAGTGTTGCTTTTCCGTTAGGTAAACTCATCTGCGTTACCGGGGTTTCAGGCAGCGGCAAATCTTCTCTGATCAACGAAACACTCTATCCGATTTTAACCAATCATTTCTACAGGTCATCCCGGATGACACTTCCCTACAGGACGATCAAGGGAATTGAACACCTTGACAAGGTCATTGACATCGACCAGAGTCCGATTGGCAGGACGCCCAGATCGAATCCGGCAACCTATACCAACGTTTTTTCTGATATCCGGAATTTGTTTGCGGAAACGCCTGAGGCAAAAATCCGTGGCTACAAGCCGGGCCGGTTTTCATTCAACGTAAAAGGCGGGCGATGTGAGAATTGCCAGGGAGGCGGTCTGCGTACAATTGAAATGAATTTTCTTCCTGATGTTTACGTAAACTGTGAATCCTGTAACGGGAAGCGCTACAACCGGGAAACGCTTGAAATTCGCTACAAGGGAAAGTCGATCAACGATGTGCTCAACATGACCATAGAACAGGCTGTCGATTTTTTTTCAACCATACCTTCCATTATTCAGAAAATAAGAACGCTGAACGATGTAGGGCTGGGATATATAAAACTGGGGCAGCAAAGCACGACCCTGTCAGGAGGGGAAGCCCAACGCGTTAAGCTCGCCACCGAATTGTCCAAGAAAGACACCGGAAATACCTTCTACATCCTTGACGAACCTTCTACCGGACTTCATTTCGAAGACATCCGGATACTGCTGGAGGTTCTCAGTAAGTTGGTGGATCACGGGAACACCGTTGTTGTCATTGAGCACAATATGGATATTATTAAAGTGTCGGACCACATTATCGATCTGGGACCCGAAGGAGGAGCCGGAGGCGGACAACTATTGTTCGAAGGTACACCCGAACAACTGATAAAAAACAAAATAAGCTTTACCGCTCAATATCTCAAAAAAGAATTCCATTCACGCGCAAGCAGTACCCTAAATTAAACCACCTATACCATGAACACCAACGAAGAAGCAAAAATCCGGAAAGCATTCGAAGACAAAACCTGGCAGGAAGTGAAAGCTGCAGATTCATGGCAAATTTTCAAAATCATGGCCGAATTTGTAGATGGCTTTGAAAAAATGAGTAAAATAGGTCCGTGTGTTTCTGTATTCGGTTCAGCACGCACCAAACCTGAAAACCCCTATTACAAACTTGCAGAAGAAATTGCCTTTAAACTGACCAGGGAAGGGTATGGTGTCATTACCGGAGGAGGTCCGGGAATAATGGAGGCGGCAAACAGGGGGGCAAAAGCCGGAGGAGGAAAATCAGTGGGACTTAATATCGTACTTCCATTCGAACAATCCTCAAATTCATTTATTGACAAGGACAAAATCATCGACTTTGATTATTTTTTTGTCCGTAAAACAATTTTTCTCCGCTATTCCCAGGGGTTCATTGCCCTGCCCGGTGGATTCGGAACGCTTGATGAACTGTTTGAGGCCCTTACGCTCGTGCAAACAAATAAAATAGCGCATTTCCCCATTGTGCTTGCCGGAAAAAAATACTGGAGCGGAATGCTGGACTGGATTAAAACAACAATGCTGGCTGAAGAACACAACATCAGCGAAGAAGATCTTGACCTTTTTAAAGTCGTCGACACCGCCGATGAGGCGGTAAAAGTGATTGTGGATTTCTATTCCCAATACCTTCTCAAGCCAAATTTTTAGCACGGACGGTTTCCGTTCTGCCCCCTTTTGGGGATCACCCTTATCAACAGAACACTGTTTGTAAGTTCAAAACCGTACCGGTTTGTCTCCATTCAATTTAAAATAGTTTTGTGACTATACGTTTTTGCGTTCAACTGAACACAAATTTAAAAACCATGGTAAGTAAAAAATTTTTGTTAGGAATCTGTTTATTCCTAGTTACAAAAATCGGATATTCCCAATCTACACTTGACAAGTTTCCTTCCCTGAGTCTGGGGTCAGGCGTTTTAATTTACTATGGGAATATCGGCCAGAACACAGGTGGTCAGTTGAACTCCCAGATAAGCGCATACAGCAGAATCAGAACAGGGTATAATCTTTCCCTGGAACAGAAACTTGGAAAAATCTTCAGCCTAACCGCCACAGGCCTGTACGGCCAACTGGGGCAAAGTGAGCGATCCAGTATTCCGGCAAACAATGTAAATTTTCAAAGCAGCATTTACCAGGGTGACCTGAGTCTGATTATACGGACGGATAAACTATTTCCCAATTCTATGGTCACCCCTTATATCGGTTTTGGAGCAGGGTATCTTGCGTTTGACCCTTATACAGACCTCCATGCTTCAAACGGAGATAAATATTATTACTGGCCGGGAGGCGCGATTATGAATGAACCCTATACGGCGGCAAACCTCAATACAGCCACGCCCCTGGAACGCTCCTATAAGTACTCGACCAAAATGGACAGTCTCAACAAATATGCAAAATCCTCCATTATCGTCCCGCTTACTTTTGGATTCAACTTTAAGTTTACCGACAACTTATCGGCTACCCTCGGCGCCACTTACTTTTTAACTTTTACAAATGCCATTGACAATGCGAACACAGGAAAAAATGATTCTTATTTGTATACAAACGTTTCTCTTAAATGGTCCTTCGGACACGCAGACAGGGGACCCGATAACAAACAATACAACAGCGTGGACTTTTCGAAAATCGAAGACGGAGACAGTGATGGAGATGGGATTAAAGACAGCAAAGACAAGTGCCCGGGAACACCCAAAGGTGTCAAAGTAGATGCGGATGGCTGCCCACTGGATTCCGACGGGGACGGCATTCCTGACTACCTGGATAAGGAACCCAATTCCAAAAAGGGAGCGATGGTCGATGCCAATGGGGTGACTCAAACGGATGAAATGCTTGCTAGAAAACAAGCTGAATGGGATGCTGGTGCAGTTGAACGCAGTCAGGCATTTAATGCAAATCCTTCACAGGAAACCATTTCGAAAATTGAAAAGACGGCCCTTGAAAATAAAAAAGAAAGCGGTACCTCGAAAGCTCTCCCGGCAGAGTTTCAGGCTGCAGATTACAATAAGGACGGATTTATTGAAGCAGATGAAATCAACAAGGTAATCGATGGATTTTTCTCGGGTGATAATGATTTTACAGTAGAAAAAATTAACCGGCTGATTGATTTCTTTTTTGAACAGTAACCAACTAACGACAATATGATCCGCTATTCTGTCCTTCTTTTAAACATGCTTGGTTTTTTTGTATACCAACTGTTTTTTACAGATGGTGTAACAGTAAGCCAAACCGTGCCTGCGTCCATGAGTCCAGGCAATGACTATACAATAGAACTCACCGTAAATAAAGGCAGCATTGGGGGCTTTGCGAAACTACAACAGGATTTGCCGGCCGGTTGCACTGCCACCCCGGTCGAAAGCAAAGGCGCCTCTTTTACCATGAGTGGAAATTCAGTGAAATTCATTTGGACCTCCCTTCCATCCGATGCCTCATTTACCATTTCTTACAAAGTTTCTGTTTCTTCAACAGCTGCTCCGGGCTCAAATGTTTTGGGAGGTAAATTTTATTATGTACTGGACAACCTGAAGCAGTCAGTTGTGATCCCGGAAAGTAATTTTTCAATTGTATCAGGGGCTGTTGCAACAACTTCTGCTCCTGATACAAGTTCAGCTACCGTGACTCCACCCGCAACTGCAACTACTACTCCTGTGGCAACAACTCCTCCTCCGGCAACTACACCTCCGGCAACTACAGCAACCACTACCCCAGCCGGCATTACTCAACCTGAAACCACTCCGCCTGCAACAGCCGTAACTCCGCCACCAGCCACAACAACCGCGTCCTCCGGAGATGGTGGTTTAGGCATTACACGTAAAATTATTGCGAATGCGAGTGCGGATTATACCGTAGAGGTAACAATTAACAGAGGCAAAACTACAGGGTTTGCAAAACTACAGGAAAATATCCCGGCAGGTTTCAGCGCTTCTGCTCTTCAAAGCAATGGTGCATCCTTTAATTTTTCCGATCAAAAGGTCAAATTGGTTTGGATAAATCTTCCGGGAGACGATCAGATAAAGGTAAGTTACAAATTAACGGGATCCGGAGGCCCTGCAAGCATTGATGGATTGTTTTCCTACATCGAAAATGAGGAAACAAAAAAATATCCGATATCAGCAACTGTTATTGAAGGTTCAACTCCGGCAACCGCTATCGTTGTGCCACCTGCAACTATCGCAACAGTGACAGCCCCGACGCCTGCCACAACCACAAACCCTGAAACTGCTGTAACGCCGAAAGTTCCATCTGCTCAAACGGCAGTAAAGTATAAAGTACAGGTATGTGCGCTTCGTCAGTCTCCGGTTGATGTCTCTTATTTCAGCTCCCATTATGGACTTGCTGTTGGTCAGGAGCTCCACGAAGGATGGACCAAGTATACGGTTAACGGGGGATTTAACGAATACAAACCTGCAAGGGATTACCGGGAAGTTGTCAGGGGCAAAGGCGTAGTCAATCCCTTCGTAACTGCCTACAATTCCGGTAAACGTATAACAGTCCAGGAAGCATTGATGATCACTAGTCAAAAGTGGTATCCGTAATATTTGTTATGATCTGTTTTTACTAAATTTGTCTTTATGGGCAAATGCTTCTGTGCCTTTCTTTTTAGTGTTTGGAGTGCCATTGCCTGTGCGCAAAGCGGGTCGGTGGCAATTGTGCCCGTAAGCTCTAAGGATACTTCGCTGAACAAGCCTGCCCAGCTTGTTTCCCGTGAAGCGAAACCTACAGAATTACCGATTGGGTCTGATGTACTAAAACCAATTATTGGCCTGGGTGCCGGCAGTTTGTCCTTTTACGGGGAAATCAATACCAGATCCTTTATACAGAATCCGTCTGTCGGACGGATTGGATATGACTTCAGTCTGTCCCAAAAAATAAACAGCTTCCTTCAGTTCAATTTTTATGCCCTTTATGGTAAATTGGGGGTAGCTGAGGATCAGGATGCTCCGGTGCGAAATGCGAATTTTCAGTCGACTATATTTCTTGGAGGAATTAATCTACAGTATAATTTCGACCAGTTTCTGCCTAAAAAAAGAATTGCAGAACCATTTATTCTGACAGGTATTGAAGGCTTCAATTTCAATTCCAAAACAGACTTATACGACCAAAACGGAAGCTTGTATTATTACTGGTCAGATGGTTCAATAAAGAATATGCCACAGAACAGTACGAATGCGGCAAATGCAGTAAATCTGGTACGAAGCTATAATTACAGCACCGATCTCAGGCAAGCTGACCTGTATGGGTTCGGAAAATACCCGTTGAGCTCCGGTGCCATTCCGCTGGGTATAGGGGTTAATTTTCACCTCAGCGAAAGAGTTGATTTGAATTTCTATACCACCATGCACTTCACCTTCACCGATTATATTGACGGGCTCGGAGGCGTGAAGGACAAATTCATGATGACAGGATTCTCACTTCACTGGGATCTACTCGGGCCCAAACGTCCGGTGGATACCCTGGATGTTCATTGGTATGATGCAGTTGATTTTGCCGCACTGGATGGAACAGACAGCGATGGAGACGGGGTTCGGGACACAGCTGACAAGTGCCCGGGAACTCCACCAGGGGCGATAGTAGATATACATGGCTGTCCCACTGACAGGGATGGTGATGGCGTTCCGGATTATTTAGACAAAGAACCCGATAGTAAACCGGGTGCGATTGTGGATCAGTTTGGTGTAGCTTTATCCGACTCCCTGATCAGGAAGCATTACCTTGAATTTTACGACACAACCAATCAGTACGCAGAAGTCATCACAAAATTCCATGGTCCTTACGAACAGGGCGATTCCGCGCATGCTGTTCATCAGCATGCGCCCCCTCCACCCAATGGAGTTGCTGACAAAGCTATGCCAACTGAATATTCCGTATTGATTGGAAACTTCAAATCCGGACTACCAGCTGCCACTATGTCTAAATTCTTAAGCATACGGGATGTTGAAACCACGGCTCTTCCCGACTCGTCAATTGCCTATACCGTAGGTCATTACTCCAGCTATGCAGATGCTCAAAGCCGAAAACGAAGTGCGGTAAAGGATGGACTTAACGATGCGAAAATTGTTTACAAAAAGGACGGGAAATTTATTGAAGCAACGAGTGACGTACTGGCTTCCTCCAATCCAAAAGATAAAAATCAGAATAAAGACAAAACTGAAAAAGGAGACAAGAGTGCAAACAGAACAAAAACAGATAAGTCGCGCGTCAAATATAATCCTGCCGATATCGACAGAGACGACTCCATTCTTGTTGCAACTACCAAAGGGGTTGTATTTAGGATTCAATTGGGCGCCTACCGCAGAAAAATTTCAAAAACCATTTTCGGAGGCGTTCCCGACCTGATTGAAGTACGCACAGAAGATGGATTGCACAAATACATGACCGGTTCCTATTCCGGCTTTTCAGATGCAGCCAAAAGCAAACTTGAACTTGTTCTGAAGGGATACGAAGGAGCATTTATTACAGCATACAAAAACGGCAAGCGAGTACCGTTGTCTTCCGTAGGCGCTACACCCTCTTCCGGAAAAAAATCAGATCTAAAAGAAGACGTCAACGAAACCGATAAGCCCGTAAATGTGATAAGCAAACAATCGGTTGTCTTCAAAGTACAGGTTGGCGTTTACAAAGGAATGCCCCCTGCCGAGAAACAAGCCCTTTACAAGTCCCTGAATGAACCCGTCGGACAGGAATACACCTCTTCCGGACTTACCCGTTTCATTGTTGGAAATACGAATGATTACAACGAAGCGCTGAAAATTAAAAACAGAATGAATCAGAAAGGAATCGACGATGCCTTTATCATCGCTTACTTCAACGGTCAGTACATCACTATCCAGGAAGCACTGGAAATCACAAAATAATCACCGCAGGTAAATTTTTCGAACCACCGAATAAGCTGCCGATTCAACACGAACCAGGTAGATGCCCTGACTGAAACTTACAGGCAAATCCATTCGTACCGAGCTCTGGTTACTGGAAAAGGAAGTTTGCATGAGGCATTGACCGGTCAGGTCATAAACAGCAACAAGTCCGTTTGCAGGTTCGGCGAAAGACAAAGAAACAAAGATCGAATGATCAACCAGAAGTATGCTAACCTCGTTCGACCTAACCGGGTTCTGAATTCCTGCAGGAACTGAAACCGAATCGACACTTACCAACTGAAAGCTTTGCTCAAACTGATCTGCACAGCCGCCTGTAGCAGCAGTTATGTCCAGAATGTATGGATTGGCCGACAACAGTTTAAAGGTATCGGCAGCATTCGATTTTTCAGTTCTCAGCAATGTTCCTGAATTGTCCTTAAGTGTATAAGTCCACGGACCATTTCCGCTGGGCTTTGCAATAATCATTCCGTTGTTTGCAGTTGAAGAGGTGGGATTAACCGATTGCGCACTTACATTCATGGGTACAGAGAAATGAAGTATAAAACGGGGCGCTTGGGTGGTATCACTGATGGTAAATGCATAAGTCAGATTACTGTTCAGATCGGTAAAAGAACCGGTCAGTTTGTCTTCAAGTATAACGCAGACCCCCGTGATGTCACTCCTGTCCCGAATGGTCAGCGTATACGTTCCCGAAACGCCAACCGTAGTCCTTACCGGCACGTCGATGCTTTGGGTAAGCTCAGCCATGTTATTCAGAATCAGGTTTTTTCCATTGCTCGAATACGAGGTAATAGTCGGGGCATTCAGTTCCCAGGGCTTCATCGCAACGGCATCCTCCATAACATTGTATGCATTCGTATATCCCGATGCAAACTGAAGATACGCGGTACTTGTATAAGGTGTCTCCGTTCCGGAAATTGAAATCTGCATTTTTTTAACTGCCACAGATCTCACTTTAAGAAAATTTCCATCCGCCGTATTTGATTTTTGATTTTCTGCAAAATTCACCGAACTGGCCGTACCATTGGAAACAGCATAAAAAGCCTGACCGTTTGCAATGATTCCGTTTATACGGGTACTTGGGGAACCGGAAGCGGCATATCCCACATCAAACCCTCCTGAATTTTCATCGTAAACATAATAGTAATTGGCAAGACCTGAATTGGCTGAGAGAACATTCGCAAAAGAAAGAGGAGCCGGATAAGGATTGGCCAGAAGTGTATAATCTCCTGACACATTTGAGATAGCAGCAGTATGGCTGCCGCTGATAATAGCACCTGTTGAAAGAAGTGTTACTTCGGGACTCATCACAGTTCCGGGGCTGGTATTGCCCACGTAAACATATACTCCTCCTCCATTTAAGCCGCCTGAACCATAGGCCGAAATCGAATTGCTTGTATTGGTTGCAGCTACATAACTTTGAGTAGAATAATTATACGTATAAACCGAAACAAAAGAAAAAGAAGGATCTGAAGAACCGCTGAATCCTGTAGTGGAGATACTTGTAGTCGAACCGCTGGTATAGCCGCCGGTCCATGCAGAAATAGTTTGTCCCTGGATGGGCCAGCCTATTGTTCTCCAATCGGTGAATCCGTTAACATGACGCTGATAATTTACATTTCCTGTAAAAGTACCGTTGGTCAAATCCCCGATCTGAGCAGTACCTCCTCCGTTAAGCGTATTTCCATTAATAGTGCTTGTCGAAAGCAGTGTAAAACTCTGACTGTTCGTGTTAAAAGTGGCGTTGTTCTGCACCGCCAACTGGTTAATCAGCGTTGCGGTTGCATTCAGATTTACCACTCCCGATGCGCCATTTGCAGCCATATTGTAAAAAGTTGTACTGGTCGATCCTCCGATTGTTTCGGTTCCTGTTCCGCTGAATTGAACCAGGCCAGTGCCTTCAACAAAGCTGGTTCCGTTGTTAACAAAATTACCGGTCAGTGTCAACGTAGCTGGCGGGGTCAGCGTTACACCTGAATTCATCTGTATCGTTCCAAAAGTTATAGCAGCAGTTGCCGTAATAACTGAACTGGCCGTAAAGACGCTGGTGCATCCGCTGTTAATAGTCAGCTGATTTGTTGAATTGGTAAAATTGCCTCCGAATTCAATCGTCTCTCCTGAAATGGTGGTTAAGGTTCCTGAAGTCAGGGTATAACCGGCCTCGAAATTAATTGTGCCTCCTGTTGTTGTATTTGAAATGACCCCGGCAGACTGTGTGAGCGCATTTACAATGGAAATTGTACCGGAACCGTTCAAATTCAAGACCTGATCTGTATTGGTTGTGTTCACTGCCAGGTTAAGACTGGTGATAGTAAGCGAACCGCTCGTTACAACAGCCTGAGTAATCAGACCCGAAGTGGTATTTGTACCTGAGTAAGTAAGATTGGCACAGGTCGCAGTACCTCCGTTAATATTCCAGCTTGTAGTAGCTGCTGCAGTGGGTTGATTGATGGTTACTGTCCCTGATATGTTAAGGGTTTCCGTTGAATTATGTGTCAGAGAAGAATTGGTCGCACTTGCAGTAAAGCTAAGAGAAGGTGCAGAATAGGTATTACCGCCTGTAAGTGAATAGGAAGCTCCGCTGGCAATAATCACATTTCCCGGAAAAGCTGTTCCGCTGCTGCCTCCTATGGTTTTGGAAGATCCCGAAAAAGTAACCGGGAATGCACCTGAAAGAGTTCCTCCGTTATTCACCCAGTTTCCCGCTACAGCAAGGGCATTGCCAATGCTGACGGTTACAGCTGAATTAATCTGAATAGTACCAAAAGTTATGGGTTGTGTCTGCACAAGAGCCGATGTGGCTGTAAAAATTGAAGCTGACCCGCTGTTAAGGGTAAGTACTGAAGTTGAATTGGTAAAATTACCTCCGAACTCAAGCGTTTCACCCGACATAGTTGTTAAGGTACCTGCAGTCAGTGTATACCCTGCCGCAAAGTTATAAGTACCTGCAGTACCTGTATTCTGGATAATGCCGGCCGAGTGCGTGACAAGGCCATTAAAGGTGATTTTACCCGACCCCGTCAGGGAAATTGTGCCATGCGCCAAAGCAAGTGCATTGGAGACCGTTATTGAACCTGAACCCGTCAAAGACAATACTTCATCAGCGGCAGTGGCATTTGCAGCCAGACTGAACGTGCTGATGGTCAATGATCCGGTACTTACAACCGTCTGATTGATACGGCCCGCTGTAACAGTCTGGTAAGAAAGGGTTCCGCAGCTGGCTGTTCCCCCGTTTACGTTCCAGCTGCTGGTAGCAGCAGCAGTAGGCTGATTAATAGTTACCGTTCCGGTAATGGTCAGCTTTTCCGTTGTACTGTGGGTTAAAGAGGAGGCCGTTGCACTTGCCGTGAAAGTCAGGGCACTTGCAGAGAAAACAAGCCCGTTTGAAAGGGATGGACTGGCTCCGCTGGCAACTATAAGAGTACTTGGGAAAGCCGTTCCATTGGTCCCACCTATCGTTTTTCCGGCTCCGCTGAAGGTAACGGTATTTGCCCCTGACAACGTGCTGGCAGCATTGTTGGTCCAGTTGCCGGCTACTGTAATTGCTCCGCCAAGGCTGATTGTCACCGGATTCGTAATTTCAAAATTTCCGAATGTAATTGCAGCGGTTGGAATAATCGTAGCGGTAGCGGTAAACACCTCTGTACTGGCCGCATTAAAAATCAATGCGGCTGTGGAATTGGTCAGACTTCCGCCGAAGTTTATCGTCTCCCCTGCCAGTGTAGTAAGTGTTCCGGCACCAAGGGTATACCCCCCTTTAAAGTTATAAGTACCTGCCATCCCTGCATTGGTAATCGTACCTCCGGTATGAGTAACCAGTCCGTTAAAAGTAATGGTACCTGGTCCAGTCATGGTTACCGTACCATAATTGATGGTAAGAGGATTAGTCACTGTGATAGAGCCCGCGCCGGTTAAAGAAAGTATTTCATCCGCAATCGTGGCATTCACGGACTGACTGTAGGTTCCGATGGTCAGGGATCCGCTTGTTACAACAGTTTGGTTGATACGGGCTGCGGTGGTCGTCTGGTAAGAGAGCGTTCCGCAGCTGGCCGTTCCTGCGTTTACGTTCCAGCTGGTAGTGGCATTTGCCGTAGGCTGATTGACCGTAACTGCTCCTGATACATTGAGGGTTTCCGTTGAACTGTGTGTCAAAGAAGAAGCCGCCGCACTTGCCGTAAAGGTAAGTGCAGGAGCCGAATACGTCAGTCCGTTGGCAAGGGAAATAGTGGCTGAACTGGCGATGATAAGCGTACCTGGAAATGTTGTTCCGTTCGTGCCTCCGATTGTCTTGGCAGCTCCGCTAAAGGTTACTGTACCGGTTCCTGATAGCGTACTGGCCGCATTATTGGTCCAGTTACCAGCTACGATTATATTTCCGGCCAGGTCTACAGTTACCGCGCCGGTAATTTTAAAATTACCGAATGTGATTGCAGCTGTTGGAGTGATGGTGGCTGCTGCTGTAAACACCTCCGTGCTGGTGGCATTAAATACCAATGCGGCTGTGGAATTGGTCAGACTTCCACCGAAGTTTATTGTCTCAGCTGCCATGGTTGTTAGTGTTCCCGCACCGAGTGTATATCCCCCTTTAAAATTATAGGTTCCTGCGGTTCCTGCATTGGTAATGGTACCCCCGGTATGATTTACAGCGCCGTTAAAAGTAATGCTCCCCGCTCCGGTCAAAGTAACTGTGCCATAGTTGATGGTCAATCCATTGGTCACGGTGATAGAACCGGTACCAGTCACCGAAAGTATTTCATCCGCAATCGTGGCATTCACGGACTGACTGTAGGTTCCGATGGTCAGGGATCCGCTTGTTACAACAGTTTGGTTGATACGGGCTGCGGTGG
>JABDFU010000008.1:0-12524 GCA_013286385.1 Bacteroidota bacterium | reverse complement strand
TTCATCCGCAATCGTGGCATTCACGGACTGACTGTAGGTTCCGATGGTCAGGGATCCGCTTGTTACAACAGTTTGGTTGATACGGGCTGCGGTGGCCGTCTGGTAAGAGAGCGTTCCGCAGCTGGCCGTTCCTGCGTTTACGTTCCAGCTGGTAGTGGCGTTTGCCGTAGGCTGATTGACCGTAACTGTTCCCGATACATTCAGGGTTTCCGTTGAACTGTGTGTCAAAGAAGAAGCCGCCGCACTTGCCGTAAAGGTAAGTGCAGGAGCCGAATACGTCAGTCCGTTTGAAAGGGATGGACTGGCTCCCGACGCAATGATCAATGTACCCGGGAAAGCCGTCCCATTAGTCCCTCCTATCGTTTTTCCCGCTCCGCTGAATGTAACCGAATTTGTTCCTGATAGCGTACTGGCCGCATTATTGGTCCAGTTACCGGCCACCGTTATGGCCCCTCCCAAAGTAATCGTAACAGGATTTGATATGGTCAGGTTCCCGAATGTAATTGCTGTTGTGGGCGTTATCGTTGCAGTATTGGTGAAAATTTCTGTACTGGCAGCATTGAAGACCGTACCTCCGACAAAACTGTTGGTAAAACTGCCTCCGAATTCAATCGTCTCTCCCGCAAGTGTTGTTAAAGTACCGGTGGAAAGATTATACCCCCCGGCAAAATTGTAAGTACCTGCTGTAGCGGCATTTTTAATTGTTCCTCCGGTATGAGTAACCAGTCCGTTGAACTTAATGGTTCCCGCTCCGGTTAAGGTGACTGTACCAAAAGCAATGGTAACCGCATTGGTCACTGTGATAGAACCCGCACCGGTAAGAGAAAGTATTTCATCCGCGATGGTACCGTTAGCCGATAGACTGTAAGTACCTATGGTAAGGGAGCCGGTTGTAACAACCGTCTGATTGATACGGCCTGCAGTGGTAGTCATATAGGTGAGAGCTCCGCAAGTGGCAGTTCCAGCATTCACGTTCCAGCTTGAAGTGGCGGCTGCGCTTGGTTGATTAATCGTAACAGTGCCCGAAACGTTTAGCGTTTCGGTAGTATTATGCGTTAAAGAGGAAGCTGCAGCACTTGCATTGAAGGTCAGGGCGGCAGCTGAATACGTATTGCCATTGTCCAGAGTAATGGTGGCTCCGCTGGCAATAATCAGCGCATTGGGGAAAGCGGTTCCATTTGTGCCACCAATTGTTTGAGCAGCCCCTGTAAAGGTAACCCCAAAAGCTCCCGATAGTGTACTGGCTGCATTGTTGGTAAAACTTCCTCCGATTGTAATTGCAGAACCAAGTGTAATGACCGTTGCAGTGGATATCTTGAAATTATCAAAAGGGCCTGCAGTACTTATGGTTTGGGCCGTTCCGTCAAAAATAACGGTACTCGTACTTGGGGTAAAAGTTGTTACCCCCCAATTACCGGCCACATTTATTGTCGAGGCGGCAGAACAAGTCAGCGTTTTTACAGAACAATTGCCTCCAGTGGTTAAAGTGCCGGTTGAAATCGTAACCGAACCTGTTCCGGTTAAAGATCCCGATGTACCATTAATCGTGAGGTTATTGGCTCCCATTACCAATGAACCTGTTCCGTTCACCGCAATGGACGTAATGCTATTGGTAGTTGCCGAAAAATTCAGTGTAATAGTTTGACCCGTGGCTATCGTTATCTGATCATTGTTACCGGCCGTTTCTCCGGGGTAGGTTTCGGTAGTTACTGAACCCGAATGGGCCCAAACAGCTGTCCCGTTCCAGGTTCCGGCAGTAGTAACCGTCCATATAGTCTGAGCCCTCATCTCCCCTGCAATAAGAAGCAAAACTCCGCAAAAAAAACCTAGAATAATTCGCCTGGCATACGTTAAATATTTATACATCTTTTCCTCCGTTTTAATTTTGAGTTCTCCTCCGTTTTACTTTTAATCAGCACGTTTCTTTTGATTCTGACCGGTAATTATACTTTACAATTATATATTAATGACTTATTAATATAGCTTTACTAGTACTTTAATTCTATTCTGGTGAGAAGCTCCTTAATAACTCACATTCTCAAATCTATTCTACGCAGGTTCATGTCAAAGGTTGCCAAAGTTAACATTATAAATCAGTACAATTAATGTATATACATATATAGCAATTAGCGTACCTAAAATGACCGCTTTAAATACATACACATCAACCACTAACCCCCGGCCTGAAACTTACATACAAATTGATAAGCTTGCAATGATTTACATCACAAAGGCCCGGTATTTTATTAACTTTATGCCCTCCAAAGCAATTTATGCTTAATCTGTTAAAAAAAGAGATCAATGTATTCCTCAATTCCCTGATCGGGTATATAGCAATGACCGTTTTTTTGCTCACAATCGGGCTTTTTATGTGGGTAATACCTACAGATTCAAACATTCTGGATAATGGCTTCGCTAATATTGATGCTCTTTTTGTAATCGCTCCCTGGGTTTTCCTTTTTCTGATTCCGGCCATAACAATGCGGACATTTGCCGAGGAAAAAAAAAGCCGCACAATTGAACTGCTCCTGACACGCCCCATAACTGACCTTCAGATTGTCCTTGCAAAATATTTCGCTGCGGTCATCCTGGTTATTATCTCCCTTTTACCAACCCTTATTTATTATTATACCGTAACTGTACTGGGCAATCCCCCTGGAAATCTGGACACAGGAGGTATGTGGGGATCCTACATAGGGCTTTTGTTTCTCGCTTCTGCTTTTGTTGCTATTGGAATTTTTGCATCCTCCGTATCCAAAGACCAGGTAACAGCCTTTATCCTCGCCCTGTTCCTTTGTTTCTTTTGCTATACCGGATTCGAATTCATAAGCACCCTCGATCTTTTCGGACATCTCAATAATTTGCTGCTAACCCTGAGCATAAATGATCATTACGTTTCCATGAGCAGGGGCGTAATCGATACCAGGGACCTCATTTATTTTTTAAGCCTGAATGCGATTTTTATTATTTCAACCCGAACCAGCCTGGAAAGCAGAAAATGGTAAGCTCAGCTATAAACAGTAATCCGGGCAAAAACAGTAATCCGGGTAAAAATACCCGGCCTAACCGCAGACGGGATCTTTTGAATTTGCTGCTGAGTTTTGTCATCCTGGTTCTTCTGAATTATTCGGGTGGTTTTGTTTTTCATCGTTTCGATCTTACAACCGAAAAACGTTTTACACTCACTCCCAGTTCAATTCAGCTTGCAAAAAAACTGGAAGATGTGGTTTTTGTGAAAGTATATCTGGATGGTGAATTTCCGGGAGCTCCTGGATTTAAGCGGTTACGAAATTCAACAAAGGAACTTTTAGACGAATTCAGAGCGTATGCAGGGGAAAACATAGAATACGAATTTATTGACCCTAACGCTCTGGAAGATAAAAAACAAAAGCAGGATCTTTTCGAACAGCTCGACAAAAAAGGGCTGCAGGCGACAAACCTTGAAGTAAAGGGCGAAAAAGGACTCAACCAGCAGATCATTTTCCCGGGTGCCATCATCAGTTACAAAGGAGAAGAAACGACCTGGCAATTGCTGAAAACACAAATGGGCGTAAGTCCGGATGAACAGCTGAACAATTCGATTCAGGGACTCGAATATGAATTTGCAAACAGCATCCGTAAACTCAGTACGGGATTTAAACCACGCATCGCTTTTATAGACGGACAATACGAACTTGATTCAGCAAAAGTAGCGGATATTACCTACAGCCTGAGCGAATATTATTCAGTCAGACGCATTAAAATCATGCACAGACTGAAATGCCTGGACGGATTTAAAGCGATACTGATTGCCCATCCCGACAGCGCATTTGACGAAAAGGACAAATTTATAATCGATCAATACATTATGAAAGGCGGGAATGTGCTCTGGCTGCTGAGCCCTGTGTACGTGAGTTACGACAGCCTGACCAAGGGAGCTACCACCATGGGAATTGAGAATCCGCTCAACCTCAAGGATCAGTTATTCAACTACGGAGTACGTGTAAATCCAAACCTGATCCAGGATCTTCAGTGCTCGATGATACCGGTTAACAAAGCGCTCGCCGGTCAGCCTCCGCAGTGGAAGCCCATGCCCTGGCTGTTCAGCCCCCTGATTATTCCTACTGAACAACACCCTGTTGTCAAGAACCTGGATGCCATTAAAGTTGATTTCGCCAGTTCAATTGATACCATTGCCAGTCCGGGCGTACGCAAAACAATATTGCTGAAAACATCCCGCTACACCAAACTCATAAATGCTCCGGCAAGAGTAAATCTTGCAATGGTAAATATGCGGCCCGATGAAAGCCAGTTTAAAAAATCTTTTCAGAATGTGGCCGTTTTGCTGGAGGGAAATTTTGAATCCCTTTACAAAAACAGGATTCCTCCGAAAATAGAAAAAGACAGCGCAATTGGTTTTGCAGCCAGAGGCAAGCCTGCAAAAATGATTGTCGTATCAGACGGAAGCATCATTCGAAACAGCATTGACCGTAACGGTCAGCTCATACCACTGGGATTCGACCGCTACAGCGGCAAACTGTTCGCGAATAAAAACTTTCTTCTCAACTGCGTTAACTGGCTTTGTGACGACTCCGGACTGATGTCAGCAAGAGCCAGGGACATTAAATTACGCATGCTCAACAAGAAAAAAACAACCCTTGAACGGCTAAAATGGCAGCTCATCAATACCCTCACGCCCATTATCCTGGTGCTGTTGCTTGGCAGTGTTCTGAACGTTATACGCAGAAAGAAATACGCATCCTAAACCAGTAACCATGAGCCGAAACCGTTTAGCATTAATACTTGTAATCCTGTTGGGAAGCATAAGTTTTTGGTTGGTCCTGAACAACAGTAATTCTACGCTAAAAAAGAACCTTCGTAATTTTGCTCTCGAAGACACCACTCACATTACCCGGATTTTTTTAGCCGACAAAAACAACAAAACCATAAATCTGGAAAAAGTTCGTCCGGGACTTTGGAAACTGAACACACGTTTTTTTGCACGTACCGATGCAGTGAATCTTTTATTGCAAACCATGAAAACCATGGAAGTCAGGAGTCCCGTACCGAAAGCCACCCGCGAATATGTCCTGATGGCGCTTGCTTCCGGGGCTGTTAAAGTGGAGGCCTACGAAGGAGACAAACTGGTAAAACTATTGTATGTGGGATCAGAAACCCAGGACCTTATGGGGACTTACATGTTGCTGGCCGACCCGAAAACGCAGCAAAATGCTGCCAACCCTTACGACATTTACATTCCGGGATTTGACGGCTATCTGACTCCCCGTTTTTTTACAAATGAAAGCGAATGGAGGGACCGAACCTTATTCAAATACCTTCCTCCCGAAATAAAATCAATCCGGGTCGAATTTCCACCCAAGCCCGGCAGCGGATTTCAGATCAACAATCTTCCCGGAACAAAATTCGAAGTCATTTCTCTCTCTGAAGGGGTCCCGCTTAAGGATATTGATACTATGGCAGTAATGCAATACGTCAGTTATTTTCAGAATATCCAGTACGAGGCAATAGAAAAGCTGAGCAATGAGTTTAAGGACTCCGTAATCCATTCGCTGCCGATTTGCAAAATGGGCGTTACGGATCTTATGGGAAATGTGAACGAACTAGAAATATTTTACAAGAATCCGGGCAAAAATGCAATCGATGCACAGGGAAATCCCGCCAAGTACGACCCTGACCGTATTTTTGCACTTGCCAACCACAAACAGGATTTCGTTACGATTCAATATTTTGTCTTCGGGAAAATTCTTCAGCCCGTTGCCTATTTCAGGGCAAAGGACATTGTTAAAAGATAGTGCATAAAATTCGTAGTATTTACCGGTTTTTTCCTTCCCGAAAAGGTAAATTTGGCATTCTTTAACCTGTTCTAAACTAATAAATTACACAACGATGAAATTTATTGTCTCCAGTTCCTCCCTTTTAAAACAATTGCAGGCCCTTTCGGGTGTCCTGAATTCGAATACCACCCTGCCTATTCTCGACAATTTTCTGTTTGAAATTGAACGGGGACAATTGACCGTATCAGCTTCGGATCTTGAAACCACTATGACGACTATTTTGGCCGTCGAATCCAAAGATACCGGAAGCATTGCCATTCCGGCCAAGCTCCTGATTGACACCTTGAAAACCTTTCCAGAACAACCGCTGACCTTCAGTATAGACAAGAATAAGTTCGGTATTGAGATCAGTTCGGATTTTGGAAAATACAAGCTTACCGGTCAGAACGGAGAAGAGTTTCCTAAGATTCCGAAAATTCAGTCGGCTTCGTCTATTGAGGTCGAAGCCCAGATACTTGCTGAAGCAATTAACAAGACCATTTTTGCAACCGGAAACGACGAACTACGTCCGGTTATGTCAGGTGTATTCTGTCAGCTAGCAGAAGATAGCCTGACGTTTGTTTCTACAGATGCACATAAACTCGTACGCTATCGCCGCAACGATTCAAAATCCAAATCGGCAGCATCCTTTATTCTGCCGAAAAAGCCTTTGAATCTTCTGAAGAACATTCTGCCCAATGTTGTGGAAAAAGTGAAGATAGAATTCAACGCCACGAATGCATTTTTTTCCTTTATCGGCACAACCATTATCTGCAGGCTGATCGACGGGAAATACCCCAATTACGAAGCCGTGATACCGGCCAGCAATCCCAATAAACTGACTGTTGATCGCATGGCATTCCTGAATTCAATCCGCCGCGTTTCTATTTTCTCCAACAAAACCACGCATCAGGTACGATTTAAAGTCGCAGGAAGTGAATTGAGCGTTTCGGCTGAAGACCTCGACTACTCCAACGAAGCGAGCGAACGCCTCACCTGCCAGTACGTAGGCGAAGACATGGAAATTGGCTTTAACTCCCGTTTCATTCTTGAAATGCTCAGCAACATTGACAGCGAAAGCGTCACCCTGGAAATGTCGGCGCCCAATCGCGCCGGAATCCTTGTACCTTCAGACCATGCCAATAAAGCCGTTGATACGCTGATGCTGGTCATGCCGGTGATGTTGAACAATTAAAAAGAACGAGCTATCCGACCTCCCCTATTCGCTAATGCCTGCCTGCAGCAGTCAGGGCCAATCGCCAATCGCTCATATGACCTCTTCGAGGTCATATGAAAAACTCTCCATAATCTGGTTTGCGAGCAGTTTCTTACAGGCCTGCTCTACTTTTGCTGAAGCGATTTCCTTCGAAAGAGCTTCGAGTTCGAGACTGATGTGTTTGCCGATACGGACATTTTCAATTTCAGGCAAGCCGATGTTTTTCATGCTGCCGGTTACGGCCTTTCCCTGCGGATCCAACAATGCCTTTAGCGGCATAATATCAATTTCTGCTTTAAATTTTCCCATTTTTTTAGTCCTTATTTTAAAAACCCATTACTGTTAAACAAAAAGATTAGTACTTAAAACCATTTCATAGACTGAACGAATACCATCTTCCAGATTAATTTTATGTTTCCAACCCCGGGCGTGCAGCTTCGCTACATCCAGCAATTTACGGGGAGTTCCATCAGGCCTGTCCGCATTAAATTTCAATTCACCTGTATATCCGACAATTTTTTTAATCAAAAAGGCCAGGTCTTTAATGGAAATATCTTCGCCACATCCAATGTTCACCAGACCACTTTCATCAAAATGTTCCATCAAAAAAACACAGGCATCCGCCATATCGTCCACATGTAAAAACTCCCTTCGCGGATTCCCTGTTCCCCAGACCTCCACAAAAGGACTGGCCTTGGTTTTTCCGGCATGAAATTTCCGCAAGAGTGCAGGCAAAACATGGGAATTATCAAGGTCGTAATTATCATTCGGACCATACAGGTTGGTAGGCATAACAGAAACAAAATTGCAACCGTACTGACTCCGGTAAGCATCGCACATTTTAATCCCGGCAATCTTGGCAATGGCATACGGCTCATTTGTTTCTTCCAGCAATCCGGTAAGCAAATACTCTTCCTTCAGAGGTTGCTCAGCAAGTTTCGGATAAATGCAGGAAGAGCCCAAAAACAGCAACTTTTTAACTTTATTCAGGTGTGAAAAATGGATAATATTGGATTGTATCTGAATATTATCGTAAATAAATTCAGCCCGGCGGCTGTTATTGGCCAATATACCCCCAACTGTGGCCGCTGCTAAAAAAACATAATCGGGTTTTTCACTTTTGAAAAACGCCTCCACCCCGGATTGGGAACGAAGGTCAAGTTCACCGGAAGTGCGTGTGATAAAATTTTTAAATCCCAGTGTTTCCAGCTTACGGATAATAGCCGAACCTACCATACCCCTGTGTCCGGCAATGTATATTTTATCGGCTGGCTTCATTCATGAAAATTCATAATATCATGACCACCCTCAAGCAGATATTTGTCTTTTTCAAACAACTTCAGATCAGAAAGAACCATCTCTTTGCATAATTCCTCCACTGAATATTTCGGTTTCCAGCCCAGTTTTTTCAATGCTTTGGAAGCATCTCCGACCAGCAAATCCACTTCAGAAGGCCTGAAGTACCGGGGGTCGATTTCAACCACGACCTTATTACCGGCTTTGTCAATCCCCTTTTCTTCGACGCCTTCACCTTGCCAGCTGAGTTCAATACCGACATTGCGAAAAGCCATTTCAACGAAACTTCGCACGGATACTTTTTTTCCGGTTGCCAGAACGAAATCATCCGGCTGTTCCTGCTGCATCATCAGCCACATCCCTTCCACATAATCCCTGGCATGCCCCCAGTCCCGCTCTGCATCAATATTTCCCAGATAAAGCTTTTGCTGAAGGCCGAGACTGATCTTGGCAGCAGCCCTGGTAATCTTGCGGGTAACGAACGTTTCCCCCCGGATCGGACTTTCGTGATTGAATAAAATTCCGTTGCAGGCAAAAATACCGTAAGACTCTCTGTAATTTCTGGTTATCCAATACGCATAAAGCTTGGCTACACCGTATGGACTTCGCGGATAGAAAGGAGTGGTTTCACGCTGGGGAATTTCCTGGACCAAACCGTAGAGTTCAGAAGTGGAGGCCTGGTAAAATTTTGTCTTTTTTTCCATTCCCAGAATACGGATCGCTTCGAGCAAACGAAGCGTGCCGATAGCGTCGGCATTAGCCGTGTATTCAGGTGTTTCAAAGGAAACCTTTACATGAGACTGAGCGGCGAGATTGTATATTTCATCGGGCTTGACCTCCTGAACAATACGGATCAGATTGGTTGAATCGGTAAGGTCTCCGTAATGAAGGAAAAAATTTACTTTGTTTTCATGCGTGTCTTTATACAGGTGATCGATCCGGTCCGTATTGAACAATGAACTTCTTCTTTTTATTCCGTGAACAATGTACCCTTTTTTCAGAAGAAATTCACTAAGGTAGGCACCGTCCTGGCCGGTAACCCCAGTCAACAAAGCAACTTTTGCCATACGCGCATTCTTTTAGAGTTGAACTACAATGATACAAAAAAATAGCGATACTCCTTTAAGTCTGCGATTTCGTACCTTCGCCGGGCATGGGAAATATTGTAGCGATAGTTGGAAGGCCAAACGTAGGAAAATCGACCCTTTTTAACCGCCTGACCGAAAGCCGGATGGCCATTGTCGAGGAAACGTCGGGCGTTACCAGAGACCGGCATTACGGCAAAGCAAATTGGAATGGATTCGAATTTTCCCTCATAGATACAGGGGGATATGTGAGAGGCTCGGAGGACATTTTTGAATCCGAAATACGAAAGCAGGTAGAACTGGCCATTGAAGAGGCGGACATCATCTTGTTTGTAGTGGATGTCACCATTGGCATCACCCATCTGGACGAAGCCGTTGCAACACTCCTGAGAAAAACGAAAAAAAAGGTATTCATAGTCTCCAACAAGGTGGATAACAACGAACGGATTTCCTTGTCCTCCGAATTTTATTCCCTGGGACTCGGCGAAATTTATTCCCTGTCCGCCATAAACGGCAGCGGAACCGGAGAGTTACTGGATGAACTGGTCAAACATCTGGACCAAAAAGAAGTCCCTGTAGAAGACGATCTTCCTAAGATCGCCATCGTGGGCAGGCCCAATGTCGGGAAATCATCCCTGCTCAATGCCTTGCTGGGAGTTCAGCGAACAATAGTCACCGATATAGCCGGCACGACCCGCGACACCATCCACACCCATTACAATCAATTCGGGAAAGACTTTATTTTAGTGGATACTGCCGGAATCCGAAAAAAAGCCAAGGTTCACGAAGACATTGAATTCTATTCGGTTATGCGTTCGGTAAAAGCAATCGAGGATTGCAATGTCTGTCTGCTGATGATAGATGCCATAGCAGGCATCGAAGCACAGGAAATGAGTATTTTCAGGCTGGCAGAAAAAAACAGAAAAGGCATTGTTTTGGTCATCAACAAATGGGACCTGGTCGAAAGCAAACATTCCAAGAGTACCAAGGAATACGAAGAATACATTAAAAAGAAAATAGCTCCTTTCATCGATGTTCCGGTCGTATTTACTTCGGCTCTTACCAAACAGCGTATCTTAAAGGCCATTGAAGTGGCGCTGGAAGTAAATGAAAACAGAACCCGTAAAATCCCTACTTCAAAGCTGAACGATGTTATGCAACTCGAAGTTGAAAACTACCCTCCGCCTGCCATTAAGGGCAAATACATCAAGATAAAATACATACAGCAGCTGCCGACACTGGCACCCTCTTTCGCCTTTTTCTGCAACCTTCCCCAATACGTTAACGAACCTTACAAGCGCTACCTGGAAAATAAATTACGGGAACATTTTAACTTCAGCGGGGTTCCGGTACAGGTTTTTATGCGGAAGAAGTAAAGTTCGGCTATTTTATAACCACCAGCCTTTGGGTACCAACTGACTGCTGCCCTGTAACTCTAGCCGAGTAAACACCTTGCGCCAATCCGGTGATGTTTACCAGTGCGGAAGAACTAAATTTCTTTGTAAAAACCAGACTCCCGTTTAAATCGAACACCTCAAGCAATTGCTGAGAATCGCCGGAATTAATTACAGCGGTGCTCAGGTACTGCAGGGTAAATTGATCCGAACAGGGATTCGGGAAAAGTTTAAATCCGGCTTTAGCCGACTGGAGTTCCTGCATACCAGTCTCCTCACCTGTCAGCACCCTGACCATGTCAAATTCTCCGTCAGCTATCCAAAGACTGCTGCCGGGTCCCATACAAAGACCATAGGGGGCAATCGATGTATGCAAAGGTGAGGTACTGTAATAAGGCCCTCCTCCTGCAACAGTGGTCATGAGTCCTGTATAAAAATCCATTTCCCGTACCCTTCCGTCTCCATCATCGGCAATGAAAAGATTCCCGCTTTGATCAACCGCAATATCCGTAATATCATTGAAGCTCGCGTGTGTCGCCAGACTGTCATCCCCAAAATAAGCCCCCCCTCCTGCAATTGTATTTATTATGCCTGTTGCAGCAGTAATTTCTCTGACCACATTATTTCCATTGTCCGCGATATAAATATTTCCGTAACTGTCCAGTCTTACAGCAGAAGGTCCGCTTAGCTGCGCATCAGCGGCAGGCCCTCCGTCGCCTGTATACCCCGGCATTCCCATGTATCCGGCAATGGTAGTAATGACACCTGTTTTTTTAAGGACTTTACGTATGGCATTATTGAATTCATCGGCAATGTATAAATTGCCCGAGCTGTCCAAAGCGATACCGGAGGGAAGATTGAGGCAGGCTGATGTTGCAGCTCCGCCATCTCCGCTGAAATTCGCAGTTCCGTTTCCCGCGATGGTTGCAATAAATCTGGTAGCAGCGTAAACTTTTCGGATCACATTGTTCCCGAAATCAGCTATGTACACATTTCCGGAATCATCCAGGGCGACCGAGGAAGGATTAAACAATGCCGCGGAATCTGCAAAATAGCCGTCTCCCGAATAATACTGGTTGCCGTCCCCTGCGATGGTTGTAATGATGGAATCCGGAAAAGTAACTTTACGAACGCGGTTGTTGGCGTAATCAGCAATATAGAGATTGCCCGAAGCGTCCACCGCAATCCCGTAGGGGTTTATCCCCGCCATCAAAGCCTTTATACTATCCCCGTTCCAATCCGGCAAGCTGTCACCGGCAGCGGGCATTAGCGTATCTCCATACAGAATCTTCAGACTAGCATTACTCAAACCTGCCCAGCAAAAAAAAACAATCAACACCGAAAAGCATTTCTTCATGTAATTCCCAATTGTCACTTCGCCAGATTTCCCTTAAAGACCTTTTCGAATTTATCGAGTTTGGGTTTAATAACGAATTTACAGTAAGGTTCGTCTCCGTTAAGATTGTAGTAATTCTGGTGATAATCCTCTGCTTTGTAAAACACAGTAAACGGGCTTATTTCAGTAACAACCGGTTTATCCCAGGCACCCGAAGCATCCAGCGCTTTTTTGATTTTTTCTGCCAGGGCTTTTTGCGCTGCATTGTGGTAAAATATTACGGATCGGTATTGCGTTCCGCTGTCTCCCCCTTGCCTGTTAAGCGTAGTGGGATCGTGAACTTTCCAGAAAACCTCCAGCAGTTGTTCGAAACTAACCTGTTTC